>CADBMW010000227.1 GCA_902795855.1 uncultured Lachnospiraceae bacterium | reverse complement strand
TCATCAAATGGAGCCGGATTAACGTGTAATGGAGCTAGTAGTAGTGGAACTGCAATAGTAAGATTCAGTTACTACAATTCATTTAATTCATTCAACAAGGTTGGTTTCCCTGAATCAGTGGTTAACCTTAAAAAACAGTCTTCATATTACGGCTGGGATTTTGATAATATCTGGACTATGGGAGAAGATGGATATCCGGTTATAAAACTTCGGGGAACAACGGAAAAGACGCTGATGAGCGGAGGAAGTGGTACTGAAGAAGAACCATATATTATCAAGACAGAGAAACAGTTATTTGCACTTGTAACAGGAGAATTTCCAATAAGTGAAAAATATCATTACCAGCTTGGTTCTGATATCGAACTTACCGGTAATAACTGGACTCCAATTGATGGTTTCAAAGGAACCTTTGATGGTGCAGGATATACAATCTCAGGATTCTGTTCACAGGGAACTGGATTTACCTATGCAGGTCTTTTTGGTAAGAATGAAGGAACTATCAAGAATCTTAATGTTGATGGTAAGGTTTCCAATGGCGCGAATGATTATGCAGCAATCCTTTGTGCTTACAACGCTGGAACAATTCAGAATTGTTCAGTAACAGGTTCTGTTAATACTACTAATAATCGTGGTGGTATAACAGGCTATAATCAGGGAACTATAGCTGATTCTAAATCAGTTGCAACTATATATGGAAATGCTAATAACGCCGGAGGTATTGCAGGTTATAATACCGGATCTATTATGACCAGCTGTTCAGAAGGTAAGGTTAGCGGAAGTAGTTATATAGGAGGTCTTGTAGGATATCATTACAATGGAAATATAGAAAACTGTTACTCTATTGCTGCTGTAAGTGGAAACAACAACGTGGGTGGTCTGGTTGGTTATATGTATAACAGTTCAAAAATAAAGAATTGTTATGCATCAGGCGCTCTTAGCGCATCCAGTTCATTTGGTGGTCTGGTGGGATCAAAGTATTCTAACTCAACCATCACATCCTCCTTCTATAACAAGGATAAATCTAATTGTACTGATAATGATAGAGGTACACCGCTTGCCACAAGTGAGATGAAAGACGAGACAAATTTTACAGATTGGGATTTCACTGAGACATGGGGATTATATGATTCTATTAATAATGGATTTCCATTCCTTATGGTAATGCATGATGACTATGAAGAAGAAAATCCGAATTTCTGGTACGAAGCAGAGCAGAGCAAGAAAGGCTTTGCAAAGTCAGGTCAGAAAATGACAATCTGTTATCGTGCGGATAAGGGTCAGTCAGTGTCCTTTAAGCTTACATTTATTGATGCAAATGGTTCTAAGAAAAACATTAATGTTACCGGAAAGTATAATGATAATACTTCTATATATGAGGGAACCTTTAATATTCAGCAGGGTATTCAGGAAATATCTAATATAAGTGCAGTTATTACCGGAAATGAAACAAAAGAAATTCCATTTACAAGCTCATTCTGGTATCAGATGCCACTCAAAGTTGAAGGAGTAATGAATGTTACTTTCAACTCAGATATCATTGAGAATATGGATATGCTGTTCCAGGTTTATTCGGGAAGTAAATGCGTATATAAGACAAAACTGAATGGAGAAGAGAAACTGGTGGTCCGCGCACTGACCAACGGAAGCGATTATAAAGCAGTTGTTTCGGGAGATGGTTTTACATATGCAGAAGTCGGTCCGCTGACAGTAAAACAGGGAGATTCTGTTGAAGCAGATTTCTCATCAATTCCTAAAATGGCTTCTCTTAAAGTTGAGTTTTATTCGGAAGACTTCGAGGTGTCAGAAAAGGATATTAAGGCAGTATTTTATGATAAAACAGAAGGTAAATCTCGTCTGCTTGGAGACGGTACATATTTAAGATATTTATCAGAGGGAGATACTATAGGATATTCAGTATCTCTTGGAGATAAATCTTCATGGAAGTATAAAGTTGATAATGAAGTAAAACAGGTTACTCTAAAAGCCGGAGAAAATACGGTTAAGGTTCCTCTTGAATCGTATATTAATACTAAGATTAACGGAACTGTTTATGAACTTGATGGAACAACTCCGTTGTCTGATGTAAAAGTTACAGTCGTTCAGACACTGAATGGAATTCATTCAACAACAAATTCAGCCGTCACAGACTCAGATGGTTCCTTTGAATTAAATGGAAAAGATGCGCCGACAATCATAACTCTCTCAAAGAAGGGATATAGTACGACTTCTTATGATGTTAAAGAAAATGAATTGGCGGATGGTTCATATACTCTTGAACGTGCCCAGGGACGAATTCAATTCTCACTTTCTTATGCAGAGAGCGTGATGGAAGGAGTTACGGACATTCCTGAGGTGTTCAATCTTTATCCAGATAAGATTACGATTTATAACGAAACCAAAAAATCAGAGGTTACAGATATTCAGAATAACTGGCCGAATATATATGTGGGTTCTAAGCAGATATCAGGAGGTGACAGTCTTAAGGTCACAGTTGAAAAATCTGGTTATAGTAAGGGCGAGTTTGATGTAAATGTTCAGACAAATGGCAACTGTAAAGTGCTGGGTACACTTTATCAGTATGGTGGCGTCTGGTTTGAAGTGGATCGTGAAGATGGCCTGAAAGATGGAAAAGGTCATATTATGGTTTATGATTCTGATGGCAAGAATGTGACCTATAGAAGAAATGTAGGAGGAAATGTAACATTTACCGGGCTTTCTGAGGGCACTTACACATTTGCAATAGCTGATGAAACGGTTGCTATTGACAGTTATAAGACTCTGTCGGCACTTAAGGGTGCGTCGCAGCTTTCAGGTCAGTACCTGACCAAGAAAATCAGTATTGAAAATGGAATAATTCGGTCATCAACTATTACAGTTCCGGTAACAGATGGAAGAGATATTTATATATATCAGGATAAATCAGGAATAACTCTCAATAATCTTTCGGGCATGATTGGAGATTCAGTTGTTGTACGTGCTGAGGCATCATTTAAGTCCAGTGTCAATAGAGAGGATTCTGTTCTTATTCTTTCAATTCCGGAAGGAACAAAATACATAGATAACAGTCTTACTATTGATGGAAAGGCTTCAGAAATAAAGCCTGATGAAAATGGAATACTTACGATTCCTGCTGAAAATAAAGATATAGTAGTGAGATACAGGGTTAAAATCCTTAGTACGATTACTACTTCTATGGTTGAATTTAGTGGAAAAGCCTCCTACACAGTATCTGGGGAGGAGTATCTTAACAGTCTTGGAAGGGCAGTATTTAATCTGGAAGATCTGACACTTATTATTCCAAAGTCGACAAGATCGAACAGTTTTATTGCTCGTGGTAATGCTGACAAGAATGCCGAAGTACTTATATATGATGGTGATGTAAAAGTTGCAAGTGTAACATCGAATAAGTATGGCGCTTACAGAACAGAAGTAACTCTTCCTGAATCTGAAAATGGTCAGATTCATTACCTTAAAGCGGTAAATAAAGCAACTGGTAAGGAATCTGCTATAGCCTCAATTGTGTGCGGAAGCAGTGATATCAATGTTTCATCATTTAAGGTAGTTCATAATGGAAGAACTTATGATGCCGGAAACCCTTCTGTAGAAATATCGCAGTTTAATATAACAATGGTTCCTTCAAAACCATTTGAATTCTATGTAATGTTTTCCGATGATGCAGATGTGAGATTTGTTACAACAGATATAAGTCTTGCAAATGGTTCTAAGGAAATTGTAAATATGGAATATAACGAAGTTATGGGATATTGGCATGGAGTGGTTACATTGAATTCTTCCAAAGTTCCTACAGGCTTTTCAGTTGGTTATATGCCAATGGGACTTAATTATAATAATGATAATCATATCGTAGGTCTTGACAGTGATGAATCGCAGCTGATTATAAGTGGAGAAACTTCGGTTGCAGGATCATTTGCTGTTCTCTCAAGCCATACCATCGATGGAAATGAATTATATGAATTAAAATACTGCGAACCATTAGATGAGTTTACACCAAATGAGGATTATAAGGAAGCGACAGTTGATGGTGTGACAGCATATGTATATTTATATGATACATTTGTCAAGGTTGGTTCCAGTGATTTTGTTGGAAATAGTTTGGTTTATAAAGTTGGAGATTCATATGTTAAATCAATAAATGCATTTGGTACAACGGAGACAGTTACATCCGACATCGTTGAAATAAATGCGAGCACCGGAATTACTGTACAAGCTTCAAATGCAGGATCAGGTTCGCTTACGGAACAGCAGAATAATGTTAAGAATTCTGCTAATAGAGTAATCAAAGAATGCAAAAATGCAAATTCCAGAACAAGCTTACACAGTCTTCAGACGCATGCAAGAAGTATTAGATCATATCTTGAAAAACTGGAGAATAATGGAGCAGAAACTACCAGAGAACATGCAAAGGGTTATATTAAAGAATTAGATAAGTTCATCAATCTAAATCTGGAAGATTATCAGTTTAACGAAATGAGCAATGAAGAAATATCAAATGCATATTCATTAATACAGGACAAGATGGGAATTTCCGAGATGGTGGATACAGTTGTAAAATCAACTGCATATCAGGATATGTATATTGCTTATAATATTTTGATAAATGAAATAATGTCAGATACATTTATAAAAAATGCTTATCAGGAACTATTAAATGAACTAAGTCAGAAACCATCGGGTTCTAATTCAGGAAATGGATCCGGAGAAGATGACAGTTCGCATAAAAATCAGCCTACAGGTCAAACAAAAACATCAGTAGACCCAAGTGGATATGTATATGAAACCTTTGAGGATAATCGTATCTCAGGTGTTACAGCTACACTCTATTATGAAAATGATATGGGCGATATGGAAATCTGGGATGCAGAAGAATACGGTCAGACGAATCCTCTTCTTACAGACTTTAATGGCTGTTATGCATGGGATGTTCCGGAAGGTTTATGGCAGGTGGTATATTCCAAGACAGGATATGATACGGTTAAAAGCGAGAAGATGGTTGTTCCGCCTCCACAGCTTGATGTAAATATCTGTATGGTTTCAACTGAACCGGCTCATATATCAAGAGTAACCAATTATGGTGATAAGTTAAAGATTACATTTGATAAGTATCTTCTTGTTGATACCATTATGAAGGATAGCATTTACCTTGAAAAAGAAGGAGAAAAAGTTGAGGCATCAGTAATAGTCAATAAGAAGAATATCAGAGATTATAACGGCGATTCGGTGGTGAAATATATTGAGCTACAGCTTGCAGAGGGATTCTTTAATAAAGATGATAAGTTTGATATAGTTTTAAATTCCGGATTAGAGACATATGCCGGAGTTCCTCTTGGAAAAGAAACTCTTAGTTATGTTGCTGATAGTCAGGCAAGTCCTATAAAAATTACTATCCCTGAAGGAGTTAACGTTACTCTTGATGGAACTGAAGTTGCTTCTGGTGATTCACTATATCAGAATGACATCATTAAAGTCAGTGCACAGGTACCGGAAGGAAAACGTATTACAGCACTTAAGGTAAATGAAGAACAGATAGAGAATGAAACATTCTATACAGTAGGAACCAAGGATATTGTTATTCAAGTAGAATATGAAGATATCAATACGAAGCCTAAATACACTGTAAGTTTTGATAGTGATGGTGGTTCAGAGGTAAAGGGACAGATAGTTTATCAGGGGGATAAAGCTGAGAAACCGAATGATCCGGAGAAGGATGATTACATATTTGATGGATGGTATTACCTTGATCAGGAATATGATTTTTCAAAACCGGTTAATCAGGATATTACTCTTGTGGCTCATTGGAAGGAAACAGAGAAACCTGTAACAGTAGTATATATTGAAATACCTGAGGGAGTAACGGTAACTATTGGCGACAGGCAGGTGTCATCAGGTGACTTTGTTGATGAAAATGATGTTATCCGTGTTGTTGCTGCAGCTCCAGAAGGAAAGAAAGTTAAAAGCCTTACAGTTAATGGTGAAGAGCTTAATAATGGAGGCACCTTTACAGTTGGAACTGTTGACGTTGTAATTGCAGTTGAATTTGAAGATTCCGTAGAAGAGATACGGTATAAGGTTATCTTTGATTCTGATGGAGGTAGTGCGGTAGATGGCCAGAATATTGTAAAGGGCGATAAAGCAATCGTTCCCGCAAATCCTTCAAAGAAAGGATATACATTTGATGGATGGTATCTGGATGACGAGTTGTTTGATTTTAATTCACTGGTTGAGAAGGATATAACTCTTGTTGCTCACTGGAAACAGGATAAAACATCAGATGATGAAGGCGGTGACAATCAGGGTGGTAACAACAATGGTAACTCCGGGGATGAGAATAACAACAATAACTCTGATAATAATTCAGGGAATAATGCATCAGATAATAAAACAAATGACTCATCTCAGAGTGGAAACACTGTTACACAAAAAACTGCTGAGGAACCACAAAAACAAACTACTGCTAAACCAGGAAAGCTCATAATTGATGATAATCAGAATTCACTTTATAAAGTTATTTCAGCTGGAACGGAGAGCACAGTAAGCTATGCAGGACCAATTAATAAAACTGTTAAAAAGGTTTCAGTGCCATCACAGATTGTTATTGATGGAGTAACATATCAGGTTGTTTCAATTCAGGAGAGCGCATTTGCTAATTGTGAGAGTCTGAAGAGTGTTACAATAAGTGAGGGTATTACTGAGATAGGTGCTAAAGCATTTTACAAGTGTACATCACTTAAGAGTATTGTTATACCGTCTACTATTTTAAAGATTGGTTCAAATGCATTCTTAGGTTGTAAGAATCTTAAAACTGTAAAGGTGAAGACTGTAAATCTTAAGAAAAATTCCATTGGAAAGAATGCATTTACGGGAATTCACAAGAAAGCAGTTATAAAGGTGCCTAAGAAGGTTCTCAAAAATTACAAGAAGTTCTTTAAGAAAGCCGGAGTAAAGGGTAAGAAACAGAAGATAAAGAAGTAAAGTCTATTAAGTTTAGATTAATACCTGGAGAAATTAATATGAAACGAAGTGTTAAAAAACAGTGTAGATTATTATCGCTAATACTATCTTTAAGTATTTTTATATCTACTGAACTGATTCCATTTTCAGATTTAAGTAATGTACAAGCAGCAGATCCTCTTCTTAACAATCCGGAAACAATGATGGACTCCAATATGAGAGCAGGTCAGAAAACTGCCTGGGACTGCATATATTTTGGTGAATATCCACAGTCTGAAGTAGTGGGAGGAAAAACCTATAATTCAATACCGGAAGCATATTTTGCTTCCGGAGGTATTGTTTGGGATAGTGAATTATATGCGAAATTAGAAAACGATAGTTCTTGGGATTCTAATGATGATGTGTATATTGATGGGAAAAAGTATCATCGGGAGAAAAGATCAGAAGAATCTGAAAAAAATGACTACAGTTATTGTTGGGAAAAAAACACATATCATTATTTTAAATATGAACCGATAAAATGGAGAATACTTAGTAATGATGATGATATAGCATATTTATTATCAGATAAAATATTGTTTGGTATGCAATATCATGGTTATTTTGAAACCTCATGGGAAGATTCTGCTCTTCATACTTATTTGAATAATAATTTTTACAATGAGTTTAACAGTATTGAAAAACAATCAATGAGAGAATTAGGAAATGGAGATTATGTTACCATTCTTTCTGAAGATGATATTCAGAAGGGGGATAAGGCGGCCCGGCATGGATTTGTTGAATCGGAATTAATTGAAGATGAAGCAAGGGTTGCATATGCTACAACATATGCAAAAGCTACCGGGGTATGGTGGAATACAACAAATACTAGTAACGGAAGTTCATTTTGGTGGTTAAACACCCCGGGAGAAAACTATTGTTCTGCTAAAACAGTATATTATACGGGACTTGTTTCAGACGAGGGTGATGATTTTGATACGGAAAATAATGGAGTAAGACCGGTTATTAGTGTGAATCTTAATAATATATATGCTTATCAGTATGCAGGTAAGGTATATTCGGATGGAGTTGTTGAAGAACCATATGATTTCCCTGTTGAGTATAGCGAAGAAGCAAAATGCAATATTATTCGAGCGGATTATTTGAAAAATTCAATGTATCCGGATGTGAAAATATGGAATAATATGATTAACTCGGATACTTCGTGTAAGATTCTTATGAATGCTTTAGATGGGGATGGAAAATGCAAAGAAGCTGCTGCCTTAAACACGTTTTGGAATGATGTTCAGAAGGCGGGAGGATTCTTCGGTAATCCCTTAAATGAAAACGATAATGAATGGAAAAAAGAGCAGATTGAAGTGTATGAGGGGATTATAATATCTATATTTGCAAATCAGTCCCAAAGCGGAAATACAGATTATGTTTTTTCGACAGGTAAAACAGTCGAAAAAATCAACAGTAGCATAGGCTCGATTGCTAAGAATAAGAAGAAGTGGAGAGAACTAAATGATAATGAAAAGAAAGATATTATTTCTGATGTAAGTGAAAAATGTAGAAGCTCTTTGCCAAGTGCTGAAAAACAATTTGAAGAGGATCAGAAGATTGTATCATTTACAATTAGCACAATATTCGATGCTATTGATGATTTGAGTGCGGCGAGTGAAAAAATAGTTTCTTATTGGTCTATCAGGGATATGGCTGATGCTAATAAAAACGTATTATTGAAGATGCAGGAATTATGTCCTGAAAGTGAGAGTGAATTAAAAGAAGCCTTTAATAATTGCGTGCACTATATGAATTGTGTGGAAGATGATTTACTTAATGAAGTATTAATGTATGGATGCGTTGGAAATTTTTCATATAAATTAATATGCGACGAGATATGGGGAAAAGTTATAGACATGCTGCCTGGAAAGGCCAGTATAGTTTACAAATCATGGAAAGCTGCTTTTTCAATATCCACATTTGCCGCAAACTCTCTTTTTTCTGCCGATAAATTAGCAAAAGGATATTTTGAGCTTAAGGCATTTAACGTTATATATGGATTATATGTAAAAACTTATAATTATTATAAGAGTGATTATGATAAAACAAATGAAAAAGCTATCCAGTTTCTGGTTGCTGCTGATTATATGTATATCATTCGTCAGAAGGATGCTGAACTCGCCAAAGATTATTTAAAAACAGCAGAGGATGCTCTCTGTAATAAGTTTTTAAAACTTATTCAAAGCAGCTGGCATTATGATGTTTCTAATACTGATGTGTATAAACTGATAAACAGTCGTTCGGCTGATTTAAAGATTTCATATATTTGTATTTTAAGAAACTGGGTTATTTATCTTGAAAATAGATACCCTGATGAATATGCATTGTTTAAGTATCTGCTTGATCTGGAACCTGATGAAGTTATGTCTAAAATGAAGGTTGCCTGTCCGGTTGATGTTTATGTATATGATAAAAATGGGGAACTGGCTGCGTCGGTTATTAATAATAGAGCTAATCTGGTTGATGATAGTTTGACGATATGTGTTATAGATGATGTAAAACAGGTTATATTCACAAAGCCGGCAAATGACTATGATGTTAAGTTAGTAGGAAACGATACTGGAGAAATGGATATCACAATAGAGGAGTATAACAATGATGTTCAGGTTAGACAGGTGCAGTTTAATGATATTCCATTAAAACTGGGTGAAAACTATCAAACAGCTATTTCATATAATGCCGATAAATATCAAATATATCATACAGATGGAACAACAGTTGATGGGGTAATTTCAAACGACTATGATACATTAAACATAAATGAAACTGAATTGTATAAAGTTTCTGTAAAAAATGGTATGGCCTGTTGGAATGGAAAACAGGGAACTGAAATAAAAGTACCAAAGGGAGCAGATGTAAGTGTTATTTACTGTTCTGAGAAGGGACAGGAATTTAGTAATTGGTCAGTTGTATCCGGAAGTGCTCAGATAAATGATATAAATGATCCGGCAGTGGTTGTAAGAGTATCGGGCGATGTTATTATTGAAGGTGTTTTAGCTGAGAAGAAAAATGAAGATAATACAGAAGACATTCAGCAGCCAGATAAAGGCACTGAAAACCAAAATTCCGAGCAGAATACAAACGGGAATGATGCCGGCGTGACTCCACAGTCCTCAAGTACCGAGGTGCCTGTTACTACTGCCCAGGTAACTCAGACTCCACAGCTTGCAGCACCGGCAGCCGGTACAATCCTTACAGATTCAGCAAAGGTGGCGAAGTATCAGATTCTGGTATCCTCCTTAGATGGTTCCGGTGCAGTTGCATTCCTTGCGCCGGTTTCAAAGAATAATAAGAATGTTACAGTTCCTGATACAGTGATTCTTGATGGCATCAGCTACAAGGTGACTGAGATTAAGACAGGTGCATTCAAGAATAACAAGAAGCTTAAATCCGTTACCATCGGTTCAAACATCGAGAAGATCGGTAAAGCTGCCTTCTACGGCTGTAAGAACCTGAAGACCATTAACATCAAGACCACTAAGCTTACTTCAAAATCGGTCGGGGCGAAAGCATTTGGCAAAACGGCCAAGAAACCGACGGTCAAACTTCCGAAGGCTAAGAAGAAGGCTTATAAGAAGTGGCTCTATAAGAAAGGACTTACGAAGAAGGCGAAAATTAAAGCTGATTAAATGAGAATAGGTACCGTGTACCATTACGGTTTTGTTAAATTACGTAATATTTCCGTAACGGTACGCGGTACCTGATTTGCATATCTTACTAAATAATACAAACTCTTTTACATCTGAATGATTTGTGATAGAATACATTTAGATTTCATGTTTCTGCAGGTATCCTGAAGGGAGGATAAATGCGGAGATTAAAACTGAATAGATATATGATAAAAGCTGTAGTTTTTATGGTGGTTTTCAGCTTGTTTATTTTGTCGCTTTCAGCCTGTGGCAGTGATGATATCAGCATCACAACTCTGGGCGAAGAAGAGACTGAGGCAGGGAATAAAACCGGTGGCGAAGCTGGGAAACCTGGGGCCGAAGGTGAAAATTCAGATGGATCTGGAAGTGTAGATTTGGGTGGAGATGAAACTGAAGGTAATAACGGAGATAGAAATTCGGGTGAATCCGAAGAAGGTTCTGGAAACGGAGATGGATCCGGAAGTGAAAACAAGAAGGATTTCCAAGTAATCTGCGTATACATCTGCGGAGCTGTGGTCCAAGAAGGAGTCTATGAGCTGAAGGAAGGTTCCAGGATAAAGGATGCACTGGACATGGCCGGAGGATATTCCGAGGACGCATACAAGGGATATGTAAATCTGGCTGAGAAACTGACAGACGGTGAAAGAATCTATATTCCAAATATTTCCGAGGGAAAGGACAACCTGAGTATTTCAGTAGGC
>CADBMW010000226.1 GCA_902795855.1 uncultured Lachnospiraceae bacterium | reverse complement strand
GGTGTTGGAAAGACTTCTGAGCAGCTGAAGCTCTGTGTCTTCCTTCAGGGGCATGAGATTCAGAATCAGAATATCTATAGGACGGATATCCTGAGTATTGGATCTGTCCTCATCCATTACGAATATATTCTCGTCCTCCAGTATTTTTTTTACCGGTAAATCGTTGTCAATTCTTATGGGCATGTTGTTCCTCCATATAATTACAAGTAATGATTTTCTATAGGCGATTCCCGAGGAAGTCCTGCTCTGTAATGATGGGAACTCCCAGACTTTTCGCCTTTTTATTCTTAGACGAATTTGAATTAATGTCATTATTTATGAGGTAGCTGGTTTTGGCGCTGACGCTGCCGGCCACCTTGCCGCCACGGTCTTCTATCTCCTTCTTCAGGGCGTCTCTGTTGGGGTAGCTTTCAAGAGAGCCTGTGATAACGAAGGTCTTGCCTTCCAGATCCTGAGGCTGCGTATTTTCCTCTATTACAAAATTTATCTCACCCAGAAGTTTTTTAACTTCCGCAAGCTTTTTTTCATCACGGAAATAGCTGACAAAATCTCCCGCCAGCACGTCTCCCACCTGGTCGATTTCCACCAGCTCCTCCTGAGTCGCATTCATTATAGCATCTATATCATTTTTAAAATACTTTACTATGAGCTTTGCGTTGGCAACTCCGAAGCCCGGGATTCCAAGTCCATAAAGGAATCCTGCCATGTCGGCATTTCTGGATTCTTCAATGGCAGCCACGAGCTTGTCAAAGGACTTCGTGCCGAAGCCCTCCAGCTGGGTTATCTCTTCCTTATGCTCCCGCAAATGATATATATCCGAAAGGTTATGAAGAAGTCCTTCTCCTATGAACCTTTCCATGGTTGCCTCCGACATGCCATCTATGTTCATGGCATTTCTGGAAACAAAAAGTGAAAACAGCTTTATGTTTTTAGCCGGACACTCCGGATTCATGCAGTTAAGAGTTTCGGAGCCATTATCATTTTTCACCTCTACCCTGCCACCGCAGGCCGGGCAGGCATCGGGAAGCTGGAAGCTTCCGGACTTAGTCAGGTTCTCCGAAATCTGAGGGATGATCATGTTGGCTTTGTAAACCTTGATGCGGTCCCCGATTCCAAGCTGCATATCCTTTACATAGCTTATATTGTGAAGGCTGGCGCGGCTCACGTCCGTGCCCTCCAGTTCTACCGTATCAAAAATGGCCACAGGATTTATGAGGCCGGTCCTTGATGGACTCCATTCGATCTCGCGAAGCACAGTTTCAGCCTCCTCATCACGCCACTTGAAAGCAATGGCATTTCTGGGGAACTTGGCTGTGGTTCCAAGACTTCTTCCGTAGGCTATGTCGTCAAAGCTGAGCACCAGGCCGTCTGTCGGAAAATCATTTGAAGGGATTTTGTCAGAAAATCTCTTCACCATATCCGGCAGAGTTTCAGCGGTAACCGGCTCTGCCTCCACAACCTGGAAGCCAAGGTCTGTCAGATAATCAAAACGCTTCTTGAAGGAATTGTCAAGGCTTTCGATCAGCTCCGCATCGTCTGGATCAACCATTGAAAATGCATAGAATCTGACATGCCTCTGGGCTGTAATCTCAGAGCTCAGCTGTCTCACCGAGCCGCTGCAGAGATTTCGCGGATTCTTGTATTTAGAATCTATATCCTTTATTGAGTCATTTATCTTTTCAAAATCAGAGTAGGTAATGATAGCCTCGCCCCTGATGGTAAGGGTGCCCTTGTAGCTGATGGACTTAGGAAGATTCACGAAGGTTTTGGCATTTGGAGTTATAACCTCGCCTATCTCGCCGTTTCCACGGGTGACAGCCTTAACCAGGTGGCCACCCTCGTAAGTGAGCACAACAGTGAGGCCGTCCATCTTCCAGGACAGAAGCCCCTGCTTATCCCCCAGCCAGCTGACCAGCGCATCCACTTCCTTCGTCTTATCCAGAGACAGCATTGGCGACGGATGGCGCTCCTTCGGAAGCTCACTGACCACCTCATAACCAACGTTCTGAGTCGGGCTGTTGGCAAACACCGTGCCCGTCTCCTCCTCCAACTTGACCAGCTCATCATAAAGCTTGTCATACTCGAAGTTGCTCATGATTTCCACGTCTTCGGCATAGTACGCCCTGGACGCCTTATTGAGTAATTCCACCAATTCCTTAATACGTGCTATCTTATCCATATCTTCTCCCAATATCCCCGACAACTTCTCCTTAGTTCCGACACCTCATCAACCCTCTTTACATTTCATTTATATCAACGATCTCAGTTCCTTCTCCTCAGCCGGGGTCAGCTCTCTGTATTTTCCGACCTCCAGCTTACCAAGCTTCACATTCATCACCCGGACTCTTTTTAGAAATACAACCCTGTATCCGAAGTATTCACACATTCGTCTGATCTGACGATTGATTCCCTCCGTAATTATGATTCTAAAGGTGTAGCGACTGTACTCACCTTCTGAAGATCTTTGACTGTTTTCGTCATGTAATCCGATGTGACTGTTTTCGTCATGACCACTTCCTCGGAATCCCCCTTGGTTGCTTCCGTCCTGGGATTCCTTTTTACCATTTTCATGTTCAGACCTGTCCTTCTGCCTCACTCTGTAAATCTTGCAAGGCTTTGTGGTACGTTCCTCCAGCGGAACTCCCGCTTTCATTCCTTCTATAAACTCTCGGGTCAGGGGTTTATCAACTCTGACCACATACTCTTTTTCATGATTATTTCTTGAACGCTGGATTTGATCCGAAAGCTCCCCATCATCCGTCAGAAGCAGAAGTCCCTGAGAATTCTTATCAAGACGTCCAACATAATATAGCATTCCCGGATAATCAAGCTTTCTGAATATGCTGTCCTTATCCGCTTCCTTTGAAGTGCAAACAAGTCCCAGAGGTTTGTTATAAACTATGATAACCTTCTTACCAGTTTTAGGTTTCACTTCCAGCCCCTTATACAGGACCACATCCTCAGGATCGACCTTGTCACCGGCCACAGCAGTTATACCATTTATGGTAATCAGCCCCTGCTCTATGGCTTCGTCAGCCTTGCGGCGTGACAACACACCGGCCTGACTGAGATATTTATTAATTCGAATACTATTTTCTGAATTCATATGACACCAAAGTTCTTCTTCTATAGAATCTAACCTACTGAGTTTAACACTTTTCTATGGGTTTTTCAATCTATAGGAGCTTTACAAAACAAGTAAAAATTAACAATATTAAAAAAATGTAGCATATTTCTTAGTAATAAGTTATAATAGTTAAGTGTTTATATTCTTTTACATAAAATTATTAAGTTTGGAGAAAAGAACATGGATAAAATAGATATAAAAATCCTTTCACTTTTACAGGAAAATGCAAGATATCCTTTGAAATTTCTTGCGGAGAAAGTCTTCCTTTCATCTCCTGCCGTTTCGGCCAGAATAGAAAGACTTGAGAAACAGGGAATCATAAAGGGCTATCATGCAACCCTTGATCCACTTACACTTGGATATCACATTACGGCATTTATCAACCTGACATTGGAGCCTCATCAGAAAGCCGAGTTTTATCCATTTATAGAACAATGTCCGAATGTATTGGAATGCAACTGCGTCACAGGAAACTACTCCATGCTGATCAAGGTTTGCTTCCCTAGCACCCAGGAACTGGATCACTTCATTGGCCAGATACAGACCTACGGAAAGACCGAGACACAGATAGTCTTCTCTACTCCGGTTCCAACCCGCGGAATTAACATCATCGAAGATGATGAAGAACCCGTAAACCAATAACAACATGAGTCAAAAGGGACGGTTCTCCTTGACTCGCTCCTTCGGATCGAGTCAGAGAGAACCGTCCCTTTTGACTCAGTTTACTGTTACACTTACGGTTGATGATATTCCGTTTATGGTGTAAACGTAGATTTTACATGTTCCTTTTCCGACGCCTTTGACTGTGCCGTTTTTGTCTACGGTGGCTATCTTTGAATCGCCGGATATGTATCTGAATTTTTTAGCCTTTTTCAAGGATAGAAGCTTTCCTTTACCCTGTTTTGTGATGGTGGCTTTTATCTTTTTTGTTTTTCCTTTTGCCACTGTTATCTTTGAGGTTTTGATATTCAGCTTCTTTGGATTTGTGTAGGCCTTCTGGCCTTTTTTTGCTTTTGATTTATTGCCGGTGTATGCATATACCTCCGGACTTTCTTTTACATAGCTCTTTGCGCCGTTCTTCATTACGTAGGCTTTTACATATGCTATGTACAGTTTATTTTTCTTAAGCTTTATCTTCTT
This sequence comes from uncultured Lachnospiraceae bacterium, assembly GCA_902795855.1. Classification (GTDB taxonomy): domain Bacteria; phylum Bacillota; class Clostridia; order Lachnospirales; family Lachnospiraceae; genus Eubacterium_Q. The sequence continues at coordinate 2,179 of CADBMW010000226.1, read as the reverse complement.
CCAGGTTGTTTTCTTGCTTCCTGTCAGGGTTGCTACTTTTTTGCAGACTTTCTTTCCCTTGGAGGCTTTGCCTGTTCCGAAGTATACTTCGTATCCGTCAACGCCCTTTACTTCATCCCAGGTTAATGCAACTACCTGCTTTCCGCCGGATCTGAGTGCTGCAATAAGTGGTGCAGAAGAAATTGTGGTTGCCGGTGCAGCTGCCGGTGCCGGGGTCGGAGTTGCCGCCGGAGTCGGAACCGGTTTAAATGTTACCATTATTTTTATTTTGCTTTTTGGCATGATGAATTTTGAATTGGAAATAACATTTTCTTCGCTGTAGCCAGCCTCATAAAACTCATCATAATATACCATTTTATCTACTGCATATCCGGTATTGGGGGTTGCTGTAATGACAACCTCTGCTCCCGGCATTACTTTTGTGTTATTTACTGTAAATGTTCCATTTACAGGAGGCACCATCTCAACATCATATGCAGAAGGTCTGATTACAACCGTATCAGCAAGTTCGCCTTTTTTATTACATATGTAGGAATATTTTCCATATGTCTCTTCTTTTAATTCTATATATGAATCATCCTCAAATATCAGTCCATCTTCTACATTAAATACATCACTAAATACCATCATAGGAGATTTTACATCTTCAGTTTCTCCTTCAAAGGTATCACTGACATGTGCATCTATGAAAGTTGAGTAATGCCCTTTTCCACTGTTTTTGATATTCATTCTATCAGCTGCATAGATAGGGGTGATTCCAGCCTCGGCATATACCCTGGCATCATCAATGGTTAAATTCTTGTAACAGCTAATACCTATCCTTCCATACTTATGATTTGCTATGGCATTTACGATACAGTTACTAGCCTCAAAGTTTCTACAATAAGTGGCCGAAATAGAATAGCTCTCACAATACAGCTTTCCGCCTGTTATTATGATATCTCCATCATGACTCATTAAAGCAGGGAGTACATTTCCTGCATCAATTGTATTTATCGCAGAAACATTTCCACCCTCTATTATAATGTCTTTCTTTGCCACTATGGGATAACCGTTCCATCCCTGACTATGTTTAGATGAAGTCAGAGAAAGAGTTCCATTTTTTATAATTACATTTTCCTGTTCTGACAGTATACAATCATAACCTATTCCGTAACTGATAATCTCGCCATCATTGATGGTAACATCATACACAGACTGAATGCCACCACCCTTGGAATCGCTCATATCAAGCTTACCACCATCCATGGTAAAACCTTCAAGTGCATAGACAGCAACATCCCCATTATTGTTGCAATCTATGGAACCACTTTTCAGATTAACAAAGGTTTCTGAATATACGGAAAAAAAATCTGCATTAATTTCTAACTCACCGTCACCTTCAATTGTAACGCCGTTAGTTGTTGTATCAGGCATGCAGTATAATCCGATAACCGTTCCAGTTTTACTCTCATTCGCATCACCTAATACATTCTTTCCATTAAGTACGACTGTGAGATCTACATCCCCTGCATAAATATAACTATCATTGTTTTCATACTCTATAGTATCTGTAATATGGGCATCCGTAAGTGTCAGAGTGCCTTTTCCGTCCGTCTCTTCATAAGTCCAGCCCTCGCCATAGGGATGGTCCTTTTCAACCCATTTTCCACCTACTGCGATGGCATAATGTTTATTTTCATCATATTCGTTGTCTTCAGCAAATGTCATCAAAGATGTGGCATTTACCATAACCCCCACAGCCAGAATTGCCAGAAGCATGTAAAATACATATAAAAGCTTTTTCATATTGTAAACCCCATAAGAGATTGAATGACAGTGTCTCCTATGGCTGTAAATCCTTACTTTTCTGCCACACTTACAGCCATTTTTCTCACTTTTAATCTCTTTTTCTTGTATTATGGCTGTAAACCCTTACTTATCTTCAAGATTTACAGCCAGTCTTATCGTTTCGTATTTATTTTTCTTACATTTTGGCTGTAAATCCTTGCTTGTCTTCCATGTTTACAGCCACACTTCTCACTTTGAAGCTCTATTTCTTATATTTTGGCTGTAAATCCTTACTTTTCTTCCATGTTTACAGCCACACTTCTCACTTCGAAGCTCTATTTCTTACATTTTGGCTGTAAATCCTTGCTTGTCATCCATGTTTACAGCCACACTTCGCTCAACTCTTAAT
>CADBMW010000225.1 GCA_902795855.1 uncultured Lachnospiraceae bacterium | reverse complement strand
TGACCTTATGACACGCTGAAACATGAGGAAGTAGCTGTTTTCGTAGAAAACAAGCGGATTCCGAATGTTTCAAGGATTGCGAGAATTATCGTAGAAAATGGAGCAATCCGTATGTCATATTTATGTTTAAAGGAGGTTTACTTAGATGGGTGATAGTGTTAAGGAACTTATAGATTCAGGGAAGACAGCTATAGGAATCGAGTTTGGTTCTACAAGAATTAAAGCAGTTCTTGTGGATGATAAGGGAAGGCCACTGGCTCAGGGTGGTCATGGCTGGGAAAACCAGTATGAAAATGGCGTGTGGACATACAGCTTGGATATGATCTGGAATGGCTTACAGTCTGCATATTCTGACTTATTAGCTGATGTAAAGAATAAGTATGATACTGTCATAAAGAAGACCGGAGCAATAGGCTTCAGTGCAATGATGCATGGTTATATGGCATTTGATGATAAGGATAATCTGCTGGTTCCATTTAGAACCTGGAGAAATACCATAACAGAGGAAGCTGCAAGAGGGCTTACCCAGGAGTTTGGTTTCAATATTCCTCAGAGATGGAGTATAGCACATTTACATCAGGCAATTCTTAATAAGGAAGACCATATTCCTGATGTTAGCTTCTTCACAACTCTTGCCGGATATATACATTGGAAGCTCAGTGGCGAAAAGGTTCTTGGAATAGGCGATGCTTCAGGTATGTTCCCTATTGACAGTACTACGAGAAATTATAACTCCGAATATCTGGATAAATATGATAAAATACTTATGTCAAAGGGGACTCCGTGGAAAATAAGAGATATTCTTCCGGAAGTGAGACTTGCCGGAGAATCAGCAGGTTCCCTTTCAGCTGAAGGTGCTGCACTCTTAGATACAAGTGGCAATCTTGAGGCAGGGATACCTATGTGTCCACCTGAAGGTGATGCCGGTACGGGAATGGTTGCAACAAATAGTGTTGCTGTCAGAACCGGAAATGTATCTGCAGGTACATCTATCTTTGCTATGGTAGTTATGGAACATGCACTAAAGGCAGTCCATGAAGAGATAGATGTTGTAACAACCCCAGTAGGTGATGACGTGGCGATGGTACATTGCAACAATTGTACATCAGATATAAATGCATGGGCAGGAATCTTCAGATCATATAGTGAGGCTATAGGTGCTCCTGTTGATACAGATAAGCTCTATACAACATTATTTAAAGCTGCCTTAGAGGGATCCCCTGATTGTGGCGGACTGGTGGGATTTAATTATTTTTCCGGAGAACCGGTAACCGGATTTGATGAAGGAAGACCTGTTTTTGCAAGAAAGATAAATGCAGATTTTTCATTTGCAAACTTTATGAGATTACATCTTTATTCTGCAGTAAGTACCCTTAAGGTTGGTCTGGATATTCTTCTGAAAGAAGAGGATGTGAAGGTAGATAAGCTTTATGGTCATGGCGGCTTCTTCAAAACTGAGGAGGTTGGACAAAGGATCATGTCAGCTGCAACCGGCGGACCTATAACCGTAATGGAAACAGCGGGAGAAGGAGGTGCCTGGGGCATGGCAGTTCTTGCACTTTATCTTCTGAAAACTCTTGGAGATGCTAAGGGTGCGGATATGTCTCTTTCCGACTATCTGAATAATGAGATATTTGCCGGCGAAGAGGGAACTACAGTAACAGCTACAGATGATGAAATAAAGGGCTTTGATGATTATATGAAAGTCTTCAATGGTGCAAAAGAATTAGAACAAGCTGCAATAAATGTACTGTAAAAAAGGAGAAAGATATGCTGGAAGAATTAAAAATAAAGGTATTTGAAGCGAATATGGAGCTTCCTAAAAGGAACCTGGTTACATATACCTGGGGAAATGTCAGTGGAATAGATAGAGAAAAAGGTTTATTTGTTATAAAGCCAAGTGGCGTAGATTATGATATAATGACACCGGAAGATATGGTTGTAATGGACCTGGAGGGAAATAAGGTTGAAGGAAAGTACAAACCTTCATCTGATACGCCTACACATCTTGAACTGTATAAAAAGTATGAGGAAATAGGTGGAATCGTTCATACCCATTCTCCGGAGGCTACTTCCTGGGCTCAGGCCGGAAGAAGTATTCCACTGTATGGAACAACACACGCAGATTACTTCTATGGTGAGATTCCATGTGCAAGAAGCCTTACACCTGAGGAAATAGGTGGAGAGTACGAGAAAAACACCGGGCTTGTTATAATAGAAACCTTTGAAGAAAGAGGGTTGAATCCTATGTATACTCCGGGAGTTTTATGTACAAATCATGGTCCATTTACCTGGGGTAAAGATGCTGCAGAGGCAGTACATAATGCAGTGGTTTTGGAAGAGGTTGCTAAGATGGCACTAAAAACAGAGCTTATCAATCCTGATGTGAAGGTAGCACCTGATTCAATCAGAGATAAACATTTCTTCCGAAAACATGGAGAGAACGCTTACTACGGTCAGGGATAATGCGTCCTCCGTTGGTTAAGGAGTTACTATGATAAAGATTTTTTTGGTAGAAGATGAATATGCAATCCGTGAAGGAATAAAGAAATCAGTGAATTGGGAGAGTAATGGCTTCGAGTTGGTTGGTGAAGCAGGAGATGGTGAGATGGCCTATCCGAAGATTATCAAATCGAAGCCGGACATCCTGATCACTGATATTCGTATGCCATTTATGGATGGTTTGGAGCTTTCAAAGCTGATAAAAAACGAAATGCCCGGTATTAAGATTGTGGTTCTCAGTGGCTATGATGATTTCAATTATGCGAAGCAGGCCATCAGCATAGGAGTTGAAGAATATATTCTTAAGCCTGTTTCCGGTGAGAATCTTATACAGGAGCTGACAAAGATAGCTGATGCTATCAGAACTGAAAAGAAGAATCAGGAAGCCAGAGAAAAGTATCTGAAGGATATGGAAGAGATACAGGATCTGGCCAGACAGAGATTTATACATGACATGATAGATGGGAGATTATCTGTACAGGAATCTCTGGAACAGGGAAAGGCTCTTGGGATAGATATAACAGCTGAGTTTTATTCCATAGTTCTGCTTCAATTTTTCCCTAAGGATGCTGACAGAGTTGATATATCTGAATATTCCGGTACAAATGAGGAAATATATAAGCTGATCAGAGAATGCTTTGATGATCTGGAAAATGTATTTCTATATGAGCAGGTTGGAGATGTTCTGTGCTTCCTGGAAAAAGCGGATTCTTTGGATGAGATGAGCTCCAATATACAGCGCGGAATAAATAATATAAGAGATATAATGATGTCTTATGAAGATTATATCTACTTTATAGCTGCCGGAAAACCCGTTGAGAGAATTCGTGATGTTA
>CADBMW010000224.1 GCA_902795855.1 uncultured Lachnospiraceae bacterium | reverse complement strand
TCACAAATATCCTACTAATGTGTGTACTTTGCATAGCTCTTGGAGCAATGCTGCAAATGCTCCGCAAGATGACAGATTCGGTTGTAGCACCCATCATCGCACATGCAGTGATAGACACGGTATGTAATCCTATTGCGGTAATGTTCCTGTCGACAGAACTTGTTGCGGAAAAAAAATTCCAGATGGGATGCTGCATGGTGGTATCATCGATTCTCATCGGAGTGCCCTGCTGGATCTACATGGCGCGACAGCTGACGGATGAGGTGTAAATTTCACAAAAACTTCACGGTGACAGGCACCATTACGGAAATGTTTCATTTTGTAACACTTTTGTAACGGTGACAGGCACCATTAAGGAAATAATATATGGATATAATAATTTCAAATTCTTCGAATGATCCGATCTATCTGCAGATCGTTAATCAAATAAAAGCTATGATAATGAGCGGAGAGCTTTCCCCTGGGGATGCTCTCCCTTCGATGCGTAATCTGGCAATGCAGATGAGGGTGAGCCTCATTACAACGAAGCGTGCATACGAGGAGCTGGAGCGGGATGGTTTTATAGAAACCTACACCGGCAAGGGCAGCTTTGTTAAGGCCCAGAACGCGGAGCTTCTCAGGGAGGAAAACCTTCGACAGGCTGAGGGACATCTGCAGCAGGCTGTGGATAAAGCAAAAATGAGTGGTATATCACTTGAAGAATTAGCTGATATACTTAAAATGTTATATGAAGAATAAAACACCTAAGAATACTAAGGAAAAAACCTTAAGGGAGAATAATGATAAAAATGAAAATATATGTTGATTATGATGACTGTCTTTGTGAAACTGCTAGGGCATTTTCAAAGCTCGCTACTATGATGTTTGATAAGCATGTTCCTTATGAGAATATTAATTTCTTTGAATTGGATAAATCCTTTAATCTAGATGAAAAACAGTTTGAGCAGTTTATGATCCGGGGGCATCAGCCTGAGGTACTGCTTTCATATGATGAGACGCCGGGAGCCTCTGAAACCATAAATGAATGGCTCGCCCTGGGATATGATGTGTCTATTGTAACTGGCCGTCCCTTTAATTCGTATGAACCATCTAGACTCTGGCTGGACAACCATGGGCTGAAGGATGTAAAGCTGTATTGTCTGAACAAATATGGAAGGGATAGCTTTATTTACAATAGTGCTTATAATCTTGAATTAGAGGACTACTACAAAATGAAATTTGATTTTGCCGTAGAAGATTCCCCCAAGGCGTTCAAGTTTTTTGATCACCTTCCTGATCTGAAGGTTTTGGTTTTTGACAGGCCATGGAATAAGGGATGTGTATTTCCAAATCAGAACTATACCAGGTGCAGAGACTGGAATATGATAAAACAGATGGTTGGTGACAATTCGACGAAGTAAGACGTCAAATGCGTTAAAAAAGAACTGATATAGTTGGAATATGAGATACTGTAACATGAGGGTGATAGGATGAGAGTAAATATTGAAACAGAGAGACAGGATTTGTTTGATACCAGTATTCTGATCGGAATGCGTATACACATATCCGGAAATGTTACTGAAGAGGGATTAACTCAGGCTTTTGATAAAGCGGTGAAAACCCATGAAATACTTGGAATGAGAGTGGGGCTGGATGAGCAAAATGTTGCCTACTATGAAACCATAGAAACCACTCCGGAGGGCTCAAATCAATCTGAAAAAGCAGACAAATCAGATATAAGTCAGAATACTAATTCTAATAAAAACAAAATATATGTCGATAATACCCCCTGGAAGGATATCATCAAAAGAGAAGAGAAAAAAAGATTCAGGATAGAGGATGGCGAATTCCTTAAGGCGTTTATCTACGAGCTGGATCAGGATGGATGTGGGATACTATTTCTCATGCACCATCTTGGGGGCGATGGAAAATCCCTGGTTTACTTTATTGAAACTTTTATGAATCGCTTATCAGCTGAATCAGTGGAAGCTTCAGCTGCTTCCAACGAATTCAGGGAAATCCGCACTATTCCGGCAGGGGATATGAGCGATGAGGCCCTTAAAGATAGAGTGGGTCCCCTCATGATTCTTCCTAAGATTTATAACTCCAGGTGGGAGAAGGATGAGAAAAGAAAGACCTTTGATTTTTCGGATCTGGACGCAGCCTATGAAACATACTGGAGTGATAAGAGTTCCGTTATAGATGAGTATGTGATATCTCCCGAAATGGTTGCGAAGATACTTGACAGATGCAAGGAATGGAATATCGGATTTACGGCGTACATTACCACATCATTCCTCAGGTGGAGGGGCGTGAAGATGGATATTGGTTATGCGGTAGACGCCCGTGAAGATGGCAATCGCAGCATGGGCAACCAGGCCACAGGCATATCCATAAAGTATGCTTATAACTACAACAAAACTTTCAAGAAAAATGCTATTCATGTTCAAAAGCTTATGACGGGTAAACTGGAAGATGACGGCGCCAGAAACTTTATACTGCCATTTATGGCGGCATTTGACAATGCGCTTCTTGATGCACTTAATCTGGAGCATGCCGGTTCATACACCAGCAAGACCTCAAAGAAACTGGCAAGCCTTCTGGGATATGGAAAGAAGACAAAAGACCTTTCCGTAACAAATCTTACAATGCTTGACATTCCGCAGGTGTATGGCAGTTTTAAAATCGACTACTTTTCATTCATACCACCGGTGATATCTTACGGAAGGAATATCGTGGGGCTCTCCACTTTAGGAGACTGCACCGTCATGACACTGCACAGGGTGAAGGAAAAATAATAACTTTGATTGATAATAAAGGAACAAGAATAGGCATTATTCACCAGGATGATGATAGACCTTATGTTTCATTTGAATATGACAGAGATTTTCTAAAAAGCGGAATAGAGGTTTCACCGATAAAGATGAAACTAAGCAGTCAGGTATATGATTTTCCTGATCTAGTAGGAAATGCATTTCATGGGGCACCCGGTCTTATAGCTGATTCACTTCCGGATAAATTTGGTAATAAGGTGATTGAAAGATGGCTTATAGAGCAGGGACGTTCTCTTAGTGATTTTAATACAATTGATATTATGGAGTACGAGTGATAATGAAAAAGAAATTATATTTTACCAGACATGGTCAGACATTCTGGAATGTTGCAAATAAAATATGCGGAGCCACTGATATAGGACTTACCGACAGAGGGCATGAGCAGGCTGAGGAGCTTGGCCGTCTCATAAAGGAAAAACTGGACTCAGGGGAGATAGTAATCGACGAGATAGTAGCATCGCCTCTTTCGAGAGCGTATGATACTGCAAAGCATATCGCTGATATGACAGGGCTTCCCCTTCGCACTGATGAGCGACTTAAGGAGCAGAATTTTGGTAAATACGAAGGTACTCCAAGGGATGGAGAAGTCTTCAAAATGGACAAGCGAAATTTTGTTCAGTCCTACGATGGAGGAGAGTCCATGCTCCGACTGGCACAGCGCATCTATAACCTTCTGGATGACCTGGCTAAAGATGACAAGATATATCTCCTCGTAGCTCACAATGGAATAGTCAGATGTGTTAATTCCTACTTCTATGACATGACAAATGAAGAATACGGAAACTACGGAATCAAAAACTGCGAGCTGAAGGAATATACATTTTAATAAGAACTTACAGGACGGAAGTAAGGATGAAACAAAACGTTGTAATTATACTTGCATCAGGATCACCCCGCAGGCGTGAACTGCTGACTCAGGCAGGGCTGGAATTTCAGGTGATTACAAGTGATGTAGAAGAAAAAACAGAATATACAAAACCCTGGGAAGTGGTGCAGGATCTTGCAAAGCAGAAATGCGATGCCGTAGCCGAAGGATTTATGGCAGATACTAATACAGAGATGATGCAGCTTCTTTTGGCAGAGAATACAGGAATTCTTATAGTTTCAGCAGATACTGTAGTATCAATGGATGACAAGATACTTGGAAAACCGGCCGATGCAAAGGATGCCCTTAAGAGTCTTATGAGTCTGTCGGGACGAAGCCATGCAGTTTATACAGGGGTACATTGTAAAGTGCTTCAATACAGCTCATTTCAAAATGGTCTGCTGGAGACAGACAGTTTTGGATTCAGTTCCAAGACGGAAGTCAGAATGTATCCATTCGATGAATACGAAGCACTGGATTACATTGCAACTGGAGAGCCAATGGATAAAGCAGGCAGTTACGGGATCCAGGGAATTGGAGAACGCCTGGTCGAATCCATAAATGGAGACTATAACAACGTGGTTGGATTTCCCCTCAGCCGCTTTATGAAAGAGCTC
>CADBMW010000223.1 GCA_902795855.1 uncultured Lachnospiraceae bacterium | reverse complement strand
GACTTGGTGCTGCTAACTCTATCCTTATCAAGCTCAATCAGATCGGTTCCGTATCTGAGACTCTTGAGGCTATCAAGATGGCTAACAAGGCTGGATACACAGCTATCTCTTCACACCGTTCAGGTGAGACAGCTGATACAACAATCGCTGATCTTGCTGTTGCACTTAATACTTGCCAGATCAAGACAGGTGCTCCTAGCCGTTCAGAGCGTGTTGCTAAGTACAATCAGCTTCTTCGTATCGAGGAAGAGCTTGGTGCTTCAGCTGTTTATCCACAGATGGACGCATTTAATGTTAAGAAGTAATTGATTCCTCTCGGAATTGATTATGGAGGTTTGATCTATGTCACTAGGACTTGTACTTGAAGGTGGCGGAATGCGCGGTATTTATACCGCAGGTGTTCTTGATGAATTTATGCTAAATGGAATAAAGGTGGACGGACTTATAGGAGTATCTGCCGGAATCATTCATGGTATTTCCTATGTTTCCGAGCAGTATGCGAGAAATGCCAGATATGTGGTAAAGTATCGTTCCGACAGCAGATTCATGAGCTTTAAAAGCTTCTTTACCACAGGTAATATCTGTGAAAATGAATTTTGCTATGACGATATACCGAATAAGCTGTCTCCTGTAGACTATGATAAATTCAGAGAAAATGTTCAAAATGGTTTCAAGGTATACTCAGTTGCTACAAACCTGGAAACAGGAGAGGCAGAGTACCTGGAGATAACCGATCTGGAAAAGCAGATGGATGCAGTTCGTGCATCAGCTTCACTTCCTATCGTTTCCAGGATAGTAGAGTATGATGGAAAGAAGCTTCTTGACGGAGGCTCTGCTGACAGTATACCGCTGAAGGCTATGCAGGACCTTGGTTTTGAAAGAAATATCGTAGTAGAAACCAGACCTGAAGGGTATCAGAAAAAGCAGGATAAAAGTATTCCCCTTATGAAACGTATCTACGGAAAGTATCCGGAATATATTGAAACCTGTGATATGAGACATATCGAATATAACGAAGAATTGCTCTACGTTGAAAGATGTGTTAAAGAAGGAAATACCTTCCTCATAAGACCAAGCCGCAAGCTTAAGATATCTCGTTCTGAAAAAGACATAGATAAAATCAAAAGAATGTATAAGCTGGGCAGATTTGATGCTCAGAATATAATGAAGGATCTTCAGGAATGGCTTTAAGCTTTTTCTGAGTAACGTTAAAAAATAACCCCGGATGTATTTGATACATCCGGGGTTTTTATTGTGAGCTTAATTAATTTATTTGTTAACTACAGGCATAGCTGAGATGGACTTCTGAAGCTCTTCATCAGTTGGGATGTAATCACCCATTTCTCCATCATTGAACTTCTGATAAGCAACCATATCAAAGTATCCGGTACCTGTAAGACCAAATACGATATTCTTTTCTTCGCCTGTTTCCTTGCACTTAAGAGCTTCATCTATAGCAACTCTTATAGCGTGACTTGATTCAGGAGCTGGAAGGATTCCTTCAACTCTTGCAAATGTCTGAGCCGCTTCAAATACGCTTGTCTGCTCAACGCTTCGTGCTTTTAATATTCCCTGATCATAAAGCTCAGAAACAATGCTGCTCATTCCGTGATATCTAAGACCACCTGCATGGTTAGCTGAAGGGATGAAGCCGCTTCCCAGTGTATACATCTTTGCAAGAGGACATACCTTTCCGGTATCACAGAAGTCATATGCATAAACACCTCTTGTAAGACTTGGACATGATGCAGGTTCAACGGCGATTATCTCATAGTTATTTTCGCCACGAAGGATTTCTCCTGCGAATGGTGATATAAGACCACCCAGGTTTGAACCACCACCGGCACATCCTATGATGGTATCTGCTTTGATGTTATATTTATCAAGAGCAGCCTTTGTTTCAAGACCGATGATTGACTGATGGAGAAGTACCTGTGAAAGTACTGATCCAAGTACATATCTGTATCCTTCCTGAGAAGTAGCAGCTTCAACTGCTTCTGATATAGCACAGCCAAGACTTCCTGTGGTTCCAGGGAATTCTTCGTTTATCTTACGGCCTATATTTGTTTCCATTGAAGGTGAAGGTGTAACCTTTGCACCGTATGTTCTCATAACCTCGCGACGGAAAGGCTTCTGCTCATATGAAACCTTAACCATGTATACCTGACAGTCAAGATCAAAGTAAGAACATGCCATGGAAAGAGCAGTTCCCCACTGACCGGCACCTGTTTCGGTTGTAACACCCTTAAGTCCCTGCTTCTTAGCATAGTAAGCCTGAGCGATAGCAGAGTTAAGCTTGTGGCTTCCTGATGTATTATTTCCTTCGAACTTGTAGTAGATATGAGCAGGAGTGTCAAGCTTTTTCTCAAGGCAGTAAGCTCTTACAAGTGGTGAAGGTCTGTACATTTTGTAGAAATCAAGGATTTCCTTTGGAATCTCAATATATGCTGTAGTATCATCCAGTTCCTGTTTTGCCAGCTCTTCGCAGAAGATTCCGCTGAGCTCTTCAAGCTTAACAGGTTCAAGTGTTCCCGGATTAAGGATAGGAGCCGGTTTCTTCTTCATGTCAGATCTGACATTGTACCAGCTTGTTGGCATTTCGTTTTCTTCAAGATAAATTTTATAAGGTATTTCGGACATTTTAATTACCTCCTGATTATATGTGAAATAACTCCTTGCAAATGATACCATATTTACTTATATTTCTGCAAGAATTTATAGCATTTTAGCTTTAATAATAGGCCTGTTTGTGGTATCATGACATAGGTGTCAAAAGTCACATAATTTTTAAAAGTGTCAGAGGGACATGTGTTGAAGGTTAAAAATTACAGTGAAAATGATAATGAGATAAGGCTTGTTAAATATCATAAAAAGGGTATACTACGTTTTATTTTCAGCCGTATCGTGATATTTGCGCTGCTGCTTTTTTTACAGGTAGGAATTATCTATTATTATCTTGGAAAACTACAGAAGTATATTCCATATTATTCTGTCATAATGATAACATTTACCATAATAATGGTTCTCTATCTGTTTAACTGCTCCATGGATTCGTCGGCTAAGCTGACCTGGATGGTGATCATTTCCATTGTTCCCATTACCGGTGCTATTTTCTTTGCCTATACCCGGGTTGAGATAGGGCATAGAGCCCTAAAAAAAATGGTATCCGGTGCTATAAGTGATTCAAAGGGCATAATGACTACCGAAAAAAGAATTCTTAAAAAGCTGGAGGATGACAGATCCGGAATTAAAGAGATATCCAACTATCTGAATAATACCGGATGCTTTCCTATATTTGATAATTCCCAGGTTGAGTATTATCCCAGTGGTGAGGATTGTTTTCCTGTTCTTCTGGAAAGACTTAAAAATGCCAAAGAGTATATCTTCATGGAGTTCTTCATAGTTGAAGAAGGAATTATGTGGGGGCGTATTCTCAAGATTCTGGCTGATAAGGTTAAGGAAGGTGTGGAAGTCCGTGTGATGTATGACGGAATGTGCGAGATGCAGCTTCTTCCGTATAATTATTCTGAAAGACTGAAACAGCTGGGAATTCAGGCTAAATCATTTGCGCCTATTCATCCTCTTATTTCAACCTATTTCAATTACCGTGATCATAGAAAGGTTGTGGTAATTGATGGTGAATATGCTTTAAACGGCGGAATCAATCTTGCCGATGAATATATAAATAAAAAATATCGTTTCGGTTACTGGAAGGATACAGCCATCATGGTTACAGGTAATGCTGTAAAGGCATATACGCTGATGTTCCTTCAGATGTGGTCCTCTGGTGATCATGATAGAGAATTTGAAAAGTATCTACGTACTCCAAAGTCCGGAAGAGAGATAAAAGCACCTGGCTTTGTGCTTCCCTATAGTGACATTCCCCTTGATGATGACAAGGTTGGCGAAAATGTCTATATGGATGTTTTGAACAGAGCTTCCAGGTATGTTCATATAATGACACCATATCTTATACTTGATGATGAAATGAAAAATGCAATCAAGTATGCTGCAATGAGAGGTGTGGATGTTAAGCTGATACTTCCGGGTATTCCGGATAAAAAAGCGGCATATGCCCTGGCCAAATCACATTACAGTGAGCTGATAAATGCGGGAGTAAAAATCTATGAATTTACTACCGGATTTGTACATGCCAAGGTATTTGTGTCTGATGATGAAAAGGCTATCGTAGGAACCATAAATCTGGACTACAGAAGTCTGTATCATCATTTTGAATGTGCTACCTATATGTATAAGACAGACTGCATAAGTGAGATAGAAAATGATTATCAGCTGATGCTGAGAAAGTGCAGAATTGTTACAAAGGATAGCATTAAAAAAGAAAAAATAATATATAAAATGGTAGGTGGAGTGGTGAAGACCTTTGCTCCGCTTATGTAAGGATAAATAAATGGTATTTTCAAGCTTAGAATTCTTATTCAGATTTTTACCAGTATTCTTAATTGCATATATTTTTGTAAAAAAAGAGTATAGACTATATGTTATATTGGCAGGAAGCCTTGTGTTCTACGCATGGGGCGAACCCCTTTATATTTTTCTTATGCTCTTTTCCATTATAGTTAATCACTATATCGCTAAAGAAATCTACGAGAGACGACGATCTGTCAGGTCTAAAAAAGAGAAAAAGCAAAAAACAAAATGGCTGCTGGTGCTGGCGGTTGTGATTGATTTCGGAATGCTTTTTATATTCAAGTATCTCGGGTTCTTCTGTTCAATCATCAATTCCATAGCTGGAAAGGACGTACTTCCTATACTTAGTCCGACCCTTCCTCTTGGAATCAGTTTCTACACTTTCCAGATAATGTCATATGTAATAGATGTCTATAGAGGCAGATACAAGGTAGGAAAGAGCATGATTAACTTTGCTACCTATGTATGTATGTTCCCTCAGCTTATTGCGGGACCTATCGTAAATTACAGTGAAGTAATGAAAAGCATGAAGGACAGAAGACTGAAGCCTAAAGCAGTTGAGAGTGGTGTAACCATTTTCGTGCTGGGACTTATGTATAAGGTGCTTCTTGCAAATAGTATCGCATCTCTCTGGAATGACGTTCAGACCATCGGCCCTTATGGTATAAATACCATTACAGCATGGATGGGTTCCTGGGGATTTTCCTTCCAGCTGTATTTCGATTTCTGGGGCTATTCACTGATGGCTATAGGACTTGGAAAGATACTGGGATTCAAATTCCCTCAGAACTTTAAAGAGCCATATTCAGCTACCTCTGCTACGGAATTCTGGCGCAGATGGCACATCACTTTGGGAAGATGGTTCAGAGAGTATCTGTATATTCCTCTTGGAGGAAATAGAAAAGGTCCTGTAAGACTTGTTATAAATACATTTGTGGTATGGTTTCTCACAGGCCTCTGGCATGGTGCAAACTGGAATTTCATAATCTGGGGATTATTCTTCTTCGTAGTACTGATGCTGGAGAAATTCATCTATCTGGAGAAATTAAACAGCAATAAGTGGGCCGGACATGTTTATATGCTTTTTATAATCCCTCTTAGCTGGACTATATTTAACATCACAGATCTTAAGACTCTGGGACTTTATCTCAGAAAGATGTTCTTTATCCCACTTCCGGATGCTCCGAAGCTGGATACAATGAATAAGTTCGTAACACTTTTCGGAAAATACTGGTGGATGCTTCTGATATGTGCTTTCTTTGCTACACCGTATCCGATGATGCTTATTAAAAAATATAGAGATACACTTGTGTTCAAGGGTATATTGCTGGTGGTATTCTGGCTGGCAGTATACAGGATGGCACAGGGAATGGATAATCCGTTCCTGTACTTCAGATTCTAAAGAATAAACAACGAAAAAGGTTGATCATATGAGTGATAGAAGAAGACATTCCGAATATGATGTACCAAGAAGAAGACCCACGAGTCAGAGAAATCCACGGAGAAGAAGAAAAAAGAAAGGCTTTCAGCCAAGAGACCTCCTGGATATGAAGCTGACCATGGCGCTTCTGGTTTCAATTGTGGTCATAACCATTATCGGAATGGTAAATGTTATAACTAAAAAATCATATATGAAATATGGACTTAAGAAACCATTTGTGGTGGCGGCCTTTGTAAAGGGTGAACCTGAACCGGAAAAGCAGGCTCCGAATACTCCTACGGATGCAGTTATGGTTGCTGAAGATGCTTCTTCAACAGATTCGACTCTTACTGATGCAACTCCTTCAGATGCACTAGCGGATGATGACCTGCTTAATTATGCAGGCAGGATGAACAGACCTATGCGCTATGAGGCGGTACCTGAGTATTATCCTCGTTCTCTGTATTATACTTATACAGGAAAGAAGGCGCTTACCACAGTATATCCTTATGTGAATGCATCGGATGATTATTTCAATGATGCTCTTTTTATTGGTGATTCCAGAGTAGAAGGTCTTTACAGCTACGGAAATATTGAAGGGGCTGACTTCTGCTTCAAGGAAGGTATAAATGTCTTCAAGATATTTACTGAAAACTTAAGCTGGGGAGATGACGGAAGTGGTAAGCTTTCAGATCTTCTTGCCAAGAATAAATATAAGAAGATATATATAATGCTTGGTGTAAATGAGCTGGGAGCAGGTTACGATTATGAATTTGCCCGTAAATACAGTGAGATACTAAAGTTCATTCACAGTGTACAGAAGGATGCAGTGATCACAGTTATGGGTATCATGAACGTGACGGGAGAGTATTCTCTTGCAAATGATGTATATAATAATGATAACATTTGTGCGAGAAACAGTCTGGTTGCAGGTTATATAAATGGAAATGATACCTTCTACCTGGATGTTAATCCGGCAGTATGTGATGATTATGGCGGACTTAATGCTACCTATACAAATGACGGAATCCACCTTTCTGCTGAGTATTACTATCTGTGGGTAGACTACCTGAAGGAACATGCACTGCAGGATGAAATGTGGGAAGGAGTAGAATAGTTTATATATAAGTACTTGAATAGAATAAAAAGTGCTTGATTTGTTATAAAACATATGCTAATATGTGAAACGTTGCTGGTATGTGATCGAGGCATTTGATCAAAATGTGGTGTCACATATACGTTACATAGAAAAGGAGAGATAAAAATGAGAGAAGGAATACATCCGGATTATTATCAGGCTAAGGTTGTTTGTAACTGTGGTAATGAGTTCGTTACAGGTTCAACTAAGGACGATATCCATGTAGAAATCTGTTCAAAATGCCATTCATTCTATACAGGTCAGCAGAAGGCTATTCAGGCTCGTGGTCGTATAGATAAGTTCAACAGAAAATATGGCGTTAAGACAGAAAACTAGATTTATAAATAAGTGAAAGTAAGCGGCAGTTAGGGTGCTATTTATTGGTGTACTCTATCTGCCGTTTTCGTATTATTTACCATTAAGGACTTAATAGATGAAAAGAGTATATATCGGCGGACAGGCTGTTCTGGAAGGAGTTATGATGAAGGGACCTAAGTCCTATGCCCTGGCAGTCAGAAAACCGGATAAGGAAATAGAAGTAAAGGTAACTGAATATACTGCTTTTGGAGATAAGCATAAGGGTTGCAGGATACCTCTTATCAGAGGTGTAGTGAATTTTATAGAGTCTCTCTATATTGGCATGAAGACCCTTATGGCCTCATCTGAATATTTTGAGGAAGAAGAGGATAAGAATCAGACGGAAAAGAAATCCCAGGAAAAGGAAAGTAATACCGGCTATCTGGTTGGAACACTTATATTTTCACTTGTTATAGCCATTGGTATTTTCATGCTGCTTCCTGCATTCATTGCAAATTTCCTTTATAAATTAACAGACAGCAGCCTTCTGGTAAATATCGCTGAGGGAGTTCTCAGGCTTGCCATATTCTTAGGATACGTGGCAGCAATCTCCAAAATGGAAGATATTAAAAGAACATTTATGTATCATGGTGCCGAGCATAAGACAATAAACTGTCTTGAGGCCGGTGCGGATCTTACAGTGGAGAATGTTAGAAAGCATACAAGGTTTCATAGAAGATGTGGAACCAGCTTTGTCTTCATTGTAATGATCATCAGTATATTCGTGTTTATGTTTATAAAGACAGATGTTATATGGCTGAGACTTGTTTCCAGAGTGCTGCTTATCCCTGTTATAGCAGGCATATCCTACGAGGTTATCAGATATGCTGGAAAATATCAGAATGCGTGTTCCAGAATTTTAAGCGCTCCGGGACTCTGGGTTCAGAGGCTTACAACCAAGGAACCTGATGATGATATGATAGAAGTGGCTATCAAATCGGTTGAAGGTGTTATAGACTGGCACGAATATGTAGAGTGTGTAAGAAATGACAGTTTTGAAAAATGACGAAAACAGAAATAATGATAAAACAGTAGGAGCCGTTCTTTCCAAGGGAGCCAGGATACTTACAGATGCAGGTATAGAAAATGCCAAGGCTGAGGCAAGATATCTGATGGCGCAGTACCGCGACACGGATATAGCTACACTGTATTCCGAGCTTTATGCACAGCTTGATGACTTTACAGCCATGAGATTCATGAAGGCTATAAAGAAGAGGGCAACTCATTATCCATTTCAGTATATTCTGGGTTTTACTTATTTTTTGGAATATAAATTTATCTGCCGGGAGAAGGTTCTGATTCCCAGATTTGATACTGAAAATCTGGTAATGCATGCTTTGGAAATGTCTCCTGCAAAAGGTCAGAATGTACTGGATATGTGCACCGGTTCAGGCTGCATCGGAATATCTTATTATCTGACCAGGCTGAAGGAAGGATATAAGGATAATGTTACTTTGTCTGACATTTCACCGGATGCTCTTCGTCTGGCTGAGGATAATGCCAGAGGAAATGATGCTGATGTAACAGTAGTGGAAAGTGATCTGTTTGAAGCATTTAAAAATGAAGAT
>CADBMW010000222.1 GCA_902795855.1 uncultured Lachnospiraceae bacterium | reverse complement strand
GAAGATGAGAAAAAGTATTATCAAAAAAACGATTGTTTGGGGCTTCAGTACATATATCTTAGAAGTGATATGCATGTTGAACGATTGCTGGAGAAACAACAGAAAGTCTTATTAGATTCTTATAAAAATAAAGATATAACAAATGATGAAATTATGAGAATTGTTGAGGAATCCTATAAGAGAGTTGTTCCGATTAATCCAGACGAACCATCTCAAATATATGAACCTAAAAGGACGATTTATGGGGATTACAGAGTTCGAGGAGATGATATTGTGTTTTGTGTCAAAACATATCCCAAATATGATGATAAGGATGATGTAGATATGGATGAGGAACAGCATAGAATTGACTTTACCTATATGTTGGCTTCTAAAATGATGCAGGAACTTGCAGAAGAGATTGGCTGCCATGTAACAGTAATTCCAGAGGTTTTTTAAGGACAAAGATTAGGGTCTGATGAATTCTCGTCAGACCCTATTTGAATGCGCGTATGGTTTGACACTTACGCAAAATACACTCTTCAAATGGGTAATAAATAGTGATATACTACTCTTTAAGGCATATTTTTATTAATCTTGGAAGAGGTGTAGCATGTATTGCGAATGTTGTGGTGCAAAATTGATGGATTCGGATTCCCATTGTCCCTTATGTGGAGCGTACAGGAATGTAGATAATTCGGTTCCAGTTGTCGACAATAATGAGAGGGTTAACGATCCTATTTTAGAAAATGGCGGTCATAATATTCAATTACCGATTGGAACGCAAATAAAGAACAGATATAGAATTATAGATATAATAGGACGTGGTGGATTCTGTTATACATATAAGGCTTTGGATAGTTTATTAAATGTAGAAGTAGCAGTAAAGGAATACTTTCCTAAGAATGTGGCAAAAAGATATTCTGGCGAATTGGTATCAGTTTCAAATGAGAATGATAGGGAATCCTTTACTACAGGGAAAGAAAGATTTTTGCATGAAGCAAGAAATCTTGCTCAGTTTAATGGTAATCCAGGTATAGTTACCATATATGATTATTTCGAAGAAAACGCTACTGCTTATATAGTTATGGAATACCTAAAAGGTCAAAATATAAGTCAGTATATGAAATATATTGGTGGTGTACCAGAATATACATTTACAGCTTATATAGCTGATAGAATATGTGATGTATTGACACAGGTGCATAATCAGGGGATTGTACATAGAGATTTAAGTCCTGACAACATTTTCCTTTGTGAAAATGGGGATGTAAAGCTTATTGATTTCGGTGCGGTCGCAAAAAGAAATGATTCAGTTATAAATACTCAAGTATTGGAAGTAATTCTAAAACCCGGTTATACGCCAGTTGAACAGTATAACACTAGAGGTTCTATAGGGGCATGGACAGATGTGTATGCTCTTGCAGCAACGTTATACAAAATGACCACGGGAAATGTTCCTCAAGAGTCAATACTCAGATCAAATAGAGATGATGTGGTTCCTCCACATACGCTAAATTCAACAATACCTTATGAATTCAGTATGGCTATAATGCAGGGACTATCGGTGGATCCTGCGGACAGATATTCAACTATTAGTGATTTTAAATCTGCGTTATTTGGACAAAGTACACCTTCTCAGCAGTTAGAAAGAACAGGATATAATGTGGCGCCTGTATATGATCAGGCTACCATAAATGGTATGAATCCCGGAGTTTTAACAAGTACAAGCGTGTTGATGCAGTCAGATAATTATTTTGAAACAGATGTGTTATCACTGACTGGTGGATTGTATGGCTATGTTGAAAATGGGAATTATAATCCGTTTATGAATATCCCCAATCCTGTTGCAAAGGATGTTGGGGGAAACAAATTGCTTGAGATTACAATTACATCCTTGTTTATCCTTCTGGTAATAGCTCTGATAATTTTGGTTATTTTTATTATTCGTATGTAATTTCCATGAGGTTTCTGAAGAATAATTAGTTATCTTGCTACTGGTGCCAGGCATGGTATTTCCTATTATGATAATAGCGTAACAACGGGTGTATCTCAGCCCTTAAAGTGAGAGAGTTATAAGTGTAACAAGGGCAAGCTTAGTGCTTGCCCTTAGTTTGTTTGATGGTGTGATATTATTTCGTTTTAAACTTAATCGATACTACGTTACCCTGTAAGCGTATGGTTTGACGCTTACGTTATAGATACAGTGTAGCACAGCCTAATTTTTTGTCATGACAAAATAGGACACAAAAAAATGCTAATGCACTACTGACATTAAAGTGTTAAAATGTGGGTAGTGCATTTGGCATATGCATGATTAAGCTACGCATTATAATGCTTTTTCAATTCGAGTGAAAGGGGGACAGAATAATGCAGGATAAGGATGTTTTTTCTTTTGTTATATATATTATTCATGCTTGTGCTGATAAATGGAATAAGCTCCCGTCAGAAGTATATAAAACTCTCGAAAGTAACAATTGTATCGATAGATTTTTGGTTTCAAATTACGATGTACTTCATACTCAGAGTACCGCGTATATCGTAGATGATATCAAAGAGTATTTAAAGGTTAGAGGAGTATCTGTATGAGAGTATTTCATGGAACGATAGAAGTCATAAAAAATCCAGATGTCTTACATTCATATAGACCTCTTGATTTTGGAAAAGGATTTTACATTACAACTGTAGAAGAACAGGCGAAAAAATGGGCATTAAGAAAGGCAGATATATATAGTAAAGAAAAAGGTATCGTAAATATTTATAATTATTCAGAAAACTATTCTGGATTAAAGGTAAAGGATTTTACTGGAGATTTAGATAATTGGATTGATTTTGTATGTGCATGTCGTGATGGAAATGATGATTATTTAAAATATGATATTATTATTGGTAAGGTTGCTAATGATAAGGTCTTCAAAGTAGTTGATATGTATCATTCAGGGGTTTGGGACAAAGAGAGAGCGATTAAAGAAATCAAAGTATATGATACTTATGATCAGATTGCGTTTATTACACAAAAAGCTATTGATCAATTACTTCAATTTGAATCTTATTACGAGGTACAAAGAAATGGATGATAAAGTTTTAGAGAGAATCTATTTAGAAAGCTTGGATGAACGAATTATTCAGTATATAGCACAGACAGAAGATATTGGTTTTGAAGATGCTACTAAGCTTTATTATTCCAGTACGCTTTCTGATAAGATATATAAGGGAGATTATGATATTCAATATCTTGATTATAAAGTGCTTGTAGAATTGTTAAAAGAGACAGAGCCGGAATTGTTTACGATTCGGAATTAGTAAAAAAAGACACATATATATAAGATTAATAATGGGGCATTGGCGCAGTTGGGAGCGCGCCACACTGGCAGTGTGGAGGTCACGGGTTCAAGTCCCGTATGCTCCATTTTTTACTTTATAGGAAACTTCGTTTCCTACAAAGCAAAAAACGCTCCGCTAAGGATGCGTCTCGGCGCGCAATGAAGATAGCTGCCT
>CADBMW010000221.1 GCA_902795855.1 uncultured Lachnospiraceae bacterium | reverse complement strand
TACTCTGAATCTCTTAATCCCTGATTATAGTATATGTTATAACCATTAGTATTAGTCAGCAGCTCATATCCATAAGCGTATGCAATATTGTCAGCTATGGGCTTATTTTCAACATTTACTATAATATCACATTTTTCTCTATACGCCACTGTCAGTATACTGTTGTAATCCGGTTCTTCGCTTTCCATCATGGAATGGATATTTTCATATTCCTTTTTAGTCCCCATAATGTAGCCGGCAGCATCTCTTCCATACAGCAGCTGAATATTTCCTGAATACTGCCTTGCTTCTGTATACAGTGGATCAGTCCCAAGAATACATTTGGGATTCTCATCCTTTTCTAAAATAGCAGCACACACTGCACAGGTACTGTCAGAGATTTTATATTTATTCTGAAGCTTTGTATAATTTCCATTTGTAAATGCATTTGTCCCTAGTAAAAGAACTGCCACACTAAAAAGTGCTATGATAAAGATCTTTCCGGCCTTTTTTTCTGTGTATCGGATCATACTTACTACTGCCAGGGATATTATCATTACATTGGGTATCGCCCAGAAATACCGCCAGTATCTGGTGCCGAAAATATACTTAAACAAAATAGGATTAAGAATAAAAAATAAAACAACCGCAGTTGGAATGATCACGCTATTTCTTATTTTCCTGTTATATGCAAATAAGTATAGATATGAAAAAACAGCCATTACGAGAATTATATAGTCCCCATAATAAGCTTTTATCCAATCTCCCATTTGTGTCAGAATATCCTGCATGCTTCTTTACCTTTCAGATAGTATAAATATTTAGTCAAAAAATATTTATATATTATTACCACGGACCTTCAAAAACTACAGATATAGCATAACATAAAACATTTGGAACTGCTGTCAGACATAAATAAAGTCCAATGCGAAAATCCTTTTTAATTATGGCATATGCTATCCCATAGCTTCCTGCCATAAGGGCGCCGATTATTATTCCCATACCGGAGGTCAGACAAAGTGCCGTTTCCACTAAGACTAAAAATATAAACCGTCCCACCCTCATGGATTCACTAAAAATCTTAACATATACTGTTATAAGCAGTGGAACCCCCAGTCCAACAACCACGGACTTCCCCTGCCATAGTCTTGTTATAAGAAAGGTTTCAGCCGTGTATGCAGATGTATATCCGTATATGGAAAGCATAAGCAATGATAAAGTAAATATGCATCTATAAATTACACCGTCCTCAACCAGTTCGCCCGAAAGTCTCCAATATGTACAGAAGACCGTTATATACAAAAATACAGGTAATATCAGATGAAAGACTACAGTGGGATGTATCATCGTTACAAAAGAACAGTAGGCAACATAGACTGACCATGGAGACACCACATCTCTTGATACTTCGCCTCTCCATTCTCCCAGATATTCACCTGTTGCAGGATTTGTCAGAAACATTCTGTGAGTCCTGATAATATCAACTGCATTAACAACAAATCTTGAATCATCTGCATCTATATGCTGCAGGATAACCGTTGCTGTAATAAATACAGAAAGAAGGATGAGCATTAAAATGACAGCTCCGGTCTCAATACGCTTTAATGATCTGTAATCTCCAAAAAATACAGAAATATTAAAAAGCTGTTTATATTTTCCTTTTTCCAGATATAAACCCAGGGCGATGATAAACAAAGTGCACCCTGTCATCAGGATTACCACCCAGAGGAAGGATGCCTTACATATAATAAAAGGAATCGATATAATCTGACACAAGGCCCATATGCTTATATTTCCAACAACAAAACAAGAGCATATATCTCTATTAAGCTTTAACAGATAACATATGCCCTGCCCTGCCAACAAAGGCGCAATGCCTAAAACCAGAATCACTAAAACAATACTAACAATTGTCATTTTGTCATTTCCTTATTCAGATCAAATAATACATTGTCGATCATAACAAATATTTTATATACCCCATCCTCTATTTCACTGCGATGGAATCTGCACCTGAATCCCGTAAATTCTATATTCCTGATATCCGTATACAGTTCTGTAATATCCGGTCTGTAAACTCTGAATGTATCAATCACATAAGTATGCTTATCATTTCTAAGAATGAGTTTTATATCATTCGCATTATTATCTTCTAACGAAGGCTGAATGCACCATCCTTCTATCAGAATATATCTCTGGACGCTGCATCCATCTATGTTTCCATGGAATTCCGAAGATACTCTGTTTCTGATTGTTCTTTCTTTTACCTCAGATAATTCAAGCTTATAGTCAAGATAATTATTTGAGAAATCAGATGCGCCCCAAGTGAGATTTGTGTTATAAAACGGATCATAATGAGAAAACTTCGGATGATTTGAATACAGCCTGTCCTCTTCATTCATAAGCCGTCTCAGCTTATCTATACTTTCAAGATCATTTCCTCGACTTACAGATTCATGATGATAATTCTTTATATCATTTCTGACGACGTTATAATATCCCTTTTCTATAAGCTTCATACAAAAGTCAACATCATTATAAGCAACTGCGAATGATTCATCTAAACCACCCACTTCCTCATATTTTGACTTTTTTATAAGAAGGCAGGCAGCCGTAACACCTATCACGTTATGACATAATACATTTCTTCCAAAATAGTAAATTATATCATCCGGCTTTCCTGCGAATTCATGTGTCGGACCATTTTCAATATTAATGACACCCACATGCTGAATGTAGTCATTGTCAGGATATAAAAGCTTACAGCCAACAGCCCCCACATAATCTAATTCAGCATGACCAAGCATTGTCTCAAGCCACTTCGACTCCAGAATTTCTATATCATCATTTAACAGCAGTATATATTCTCCGGATGCATTCTTCACGCCGGTATTGCACATGCGTGAAAAATTAAAATCCTGAATCTCATAAATATACTTAATATTATACTTTTGCGATAACTCAGTATACTTCTTCTTATTTTCATCGTTGCTTCCGTTATCCACCAGCACTATCTCATAATTTTTATATGAGGTCTTTTCATTTATGGATTCAATACATCGCTTAAGCACTTCATAATTATCCTTCGATGGAATTATAATACTTACCAACGGAGAACCAACTACATCATATATCACATTGTACTGGTAAATTCCTTCAACAATCTCGGCTCTTCCGGATAATCCTCTCCTTTTCAGAGAATCCAGCTTTGCATTTTTAGCCGCATCAAAAACATAGGGTTTTACAGTATCATTTCCGGAAGTAGATTCATCTCTTTCAACCCAGTGGTATAATATCTTATCTATATGTGCAATTCTGTCAGGTGTAGTTTTATCCATTACCCGAAGAGCAAGATCATAATCCTGTGATCCATTGTATTCTGATCTTAACCCTCCAAGTTCATCTATAATGCTCTTTCTGTATACTGTAAAATGACATGTATACATATTAGTCATGAGTGTGTCCGGGGACCAGTCAGGCTTAAAGTGTGGCATATGTCTGTTCCTGCCATCCTCATCTACCTTGTCCTCATCGCTATAGATAAAATCCAGCGCTTTATTCTTATTCAGTTCTTTTACAACTTCATACAAAGCATTTGGAGATAAGATGTCATCACAATCAAGAAGCCCTACAAACTCTCCTGTTGCAACCTTAAGTGCAGAATTCGTAGCCTCTGATATATGACCATTCTTTTCTCTGTATACGACTTTTATCTTGGGATTATCCTCATATTTCTTAAGGGTTTCCCTGACATTTTCAAATGTTGAATTATCATCCGCCAGACATAATTCCCAATTATCATATATCTGATTTAAAACTGATTCGATACATGGAATCAGATGTTTGTCCAAAACGTTATATACAGGAACCAGAATAGAGATTTTAGGTTTGTAACTAAAACTGTCATTATACGTAAACTTTGACTCTTTATTCAGAATCCATTCCTCATAATTCTGGTATGGAACCTTAGTCAGATCATTATATTTTTCAAAATAATCAATCGGTTCTATTTTTTTTTTAAAGGCTTTTTTTGCACTGATTCCAACCATGACAGACTTCAGATACAGATTATAAAAAGGATTACGAAAAGCCTTTCTGTATCTCGCAGTTTCCAGCTGCAGGTTTTCTATTAATTCCCTTTGTTTTTGTATCTGTTCATTCTTTTCTTTGACAGTATTATTGATATCATTTATAAGTCCGTCTCTTAGTGCTATCTGATCATTTTTTTCACTTACCTGATTTTTCAGATCATCGATATTTATATCCAGATTCTGGATATGATCATTTTGATCCTGAATCAGCTGTTTCTGATTCTGATTTTCTGTTAATATATCTTCAAATCTCAAAACTCTCTTCTGATATCTTGATGTGTATGCATTATTATAACTATTACCGTGCACATATTTCTGGAAGCATACCTCCATGGCTTCGTAAACTTTTTTAGAGCTTTCATCTATGCTAAATAATCCCAGAAATTCATCTATGGTGATTCTGTCCTGAAATATGCTTTTCTTTTCATTAAATAGAGAAATGAGGATTCTATATCTCAGATAATCTACAGGAATTGGAAAATCGAAACACCACTCATAATCAATGCAATAAATAGTTTCGCCGCATTTAATGAAATTACTTATAATTGAATCTACATTACAAAAAGACACAGCGGGTATTCCTTCTTCGGGAAAGGCGTCACTGAAAACCTTGTCAAAACTATCTGTTCTCTTAAAATCAACTCTATACTCTTCTTTAACTTCTAAAATCTTTGTTATTATTTCAGATATTTTAGAAATCAATTGTTCAATATCGATATCCCCTTTTTCCATAATCTCAATTAAAGGATTACCATGTAAAAAGGGAAATATTAAGCTGTTTTCATTTTCTGTATATTCAACCGGTATTATACCTGAATAAACATTTTTTAATTTCAGGTAGTTATTTTTTATTGTCTCGATATGGCTTACAGCTAATTCTGATAATGGTTTTTTTACTACAAATTTTTCATTATCTTCAGCAACTACGGCCGTAGAAAGCTGATATTCCGGTCTTCTATACAAATTATACTTTGTGTATAAAACTCTTTTCATTGTAAGGCTCCTTACCTCTGTGAACTGATAACCAGAAATGAGTTGGCAAATTCTTTAAACAGGTCATCTTCACATACAGAATCAAATGCCAATTCCTCATCAAAAAACAAATATCTGTCCCTGTCATAATTATTTATAACATTTCGAATACTGCCTTCACTTGGCAGATACTCGTCAGAATAAATCACACTTGGCATCTTATAGTCCGGAATAGGATAATAGAAATCATTTTGATTAAATCC
>CADBMW010000220.1 GCA_902795855.1 uncultured Lachnospiraceae bacterium | reverse complement strand
ACCGACCGAGTAATCCATCAAATTATGATCATAATATCCGAGAGTTTTATAGAGAGGTTTGACTTCCTGATGATATTTCAGGTGCGCACATCCTTCGCAGAACGCTTGCAACTAAAATGCATAATGACGGGTGCAGGATAGAGGACATTGCAGCATATCTCGGTGATACGCAGGAAACAGTTTTAAAACACTATATAAGTCTTACAAAGAGAGTTGTAGTGGAAGGGAAGATAATGAATGTAGTTCCTCTTCCGAGTAAGATTCAAAGTGATTAGCTCTGATATCAATTTATAGTTGATATCAGAGCTTTTTTATTGTTATATTTAATACTTAAAAAGGTGCTATAATATCAACTGTTATAAGTAGAAGATATAGGCATGTATTTGTAGTAAAAAAGTGTATTTGACTATAATTGTAATTTTATGATAGTGCTTGTAGCAAGAACCGTTATTTTATAAGGGTTTAAGGGGTAAAAGACAAACTTCTCTGACTCCGTCATTTCAAGGTTCGAATCCTTGTACCCCTGCTCAAAGGGAGTTTAGTAAGTTATTTTACTAAACTCCCTTTTTTGGCTTATTTAGGGGCTTTGAGGTCAGTATGAGTAAGTTCGTATAAACTTGTTTGTAATATAAGACGGACAGACAAATTAGTACGAAAATCGTACAAAAGCTCAAAAAGTTATCTATTTTTTAAAAAAATAGATAACTTTTTAGATACGTTTTTAGTGAATTACCAGCCCTTAATCTGCTTGATTTCTTTCTCACGCTCCTTGTCAGTGTGAGTCTTCAGCTTGATTTTTATCATTTCTATTATTTCCTGACGAGCTTCATCGTCAAGTTTGTAGAAAGATGTAAGTAAGTTATCTACATCGGGCATCGATTTTTTTCCGAACAGATTCATAAGTGGATATAGGGAATTCTTGAGATACATCTTGATTCTGCCTGAATCCAGTACGCCGTTAAGACCTTCAGGAAGAGCCGGGAACACTTCGTTCGCAGCTATATCACCTGAGAAAGGAGTATTGGAGCAGATATCAGATGTTTCGATATCGAGTTCATTTGCGATTCTGAGAGCAAAGTCGAAACGGATATTAGTATCTTTCTGAATGATTGAATAGATAGTGGTTCGACTGATACCGGTTCTTCGGGATAACTCTCTGACACTCATATTTTTTGAATCAAGTATTTCCTTAAGATTTTTTCCGTCACCCATGATTATTACCTCCGAATTGAAAAAGCAGATGATCATAAAAAGTATTCTACGATATAGTACGAAATTAGTACATTAATCATAATACCATAATTGACATAGAAAGGGAAGTAAAAAGTGTACGAAAAACATACGGTCTATAATGAACGATATATTGACAACTGTTTAAATGGATGATATATTATAGGTGTACGAAAATAGTACACGCTATTAAATATGAAAATAGACAAGAAAGGAGGAAACTATATGTATAACGATGATATAAGCTATTCAGACGATATTAAGGTTTATACAGCCAAGGATCTTGCAGAGATATTAAAGATCGGAAGAGATAGAGCGTATGCATTAATGAAGTCCAAAGCATTTCCGTCTATCTGTATAGGCAAACGATATATCGTAACAGAAAAAGCATTAAATGAATGGCTAAGCAACTATGAACATAAGAGATACATCATTTAAATCAAGAGTTATATGGTGAGAGGCTTTCACTGAAGAAAGTGAATAGCCCTCGCCGTTATGACAAAGAAAGGAGAAAACATGGGAGATACAAAACGAAATATAAAAGGACAGGGTACCTTCGTTGAGATGGAAAATGGAAAGATCCTTCATAGAAAATATGTTGAATCAGATATTCCGGGAAAACGAAAAGTGTTAACTGTCAGAGGTGATAATCGTGCAATCTGTGTCAAGCTTATGAAAAAAAAGGAGAAAGCCTGGGAAGAAAGAATGGCTCTGATCAATGCTAATCCGGACGAAACGGTTGCAGATCTGTGTAAGAGGCATCTTGAGTTTCAGGTACAGAATGGCGAATTGAAACCTAAGTCAGTAGACAGGCGTGAGGATACAATCAAAAATCAGATCGAAAAGTATTCTTTAGGGTATATGCAGACACAGGCTGTAACCCCTGCAGATATTGATAATCATATAAGTGCTTTGATAAAGACAGGATTATCACCTTCGACAATAAAGAAGGTTGTTGATGTTCTGAATGCGGCGCTGGAGTGGGCAGCGGTCAGGAATGAGCTGCATAGAAATCCGGCTAAATCTATAAAGAAGCTTATTATGAAAAGGCTGTCTAAGCTTGAATCAAAATCTGCAGCAGAGGCAGATGTGATAGTTCTCTCAGAAGAGGAAGAAGAAAGGTTCTTGCAGGAAACACTAAGAACCAATGATAACAATGGTGAGCTGAAGTATTCAGGTGGACTATATGGAAGATTGCTACTTCATTCAGGCATGAGAGTCGGAGAGCTCATAAGTCTCAGATGGAAGGATTATGATAAGGAAAACGGATATATTGTCATAAACAAAAGTACTTCTTTCTGCAGGAATAGGAATGCTTCCGAAAATGAGGCAAAATATATAGCTGTTCAGGGTACGACCAAGAATCAGAAAGCCAGAGTGCTTCAACTATTTGATGAAGCGATTGAAGATCTGGATATGATCATGAATGAAAAAGGTGGTGGTCCGGATGATCTGATATGCAGAACTAAGAATAATAAACAGTATTCGGCAACTATGATGGAGCACTGTATGGGAACAGTATATAAAAATGCCGGACTTGATGATAAAGTAAGCGGTCTTCATATCCTGAGAAGAACATTTGCCACCAGGATGTATGAAAATGGTGCAGACACAAAAGAGATAGCAGCATATATCGGAGATCTGGAATCGACCACGATGCAGTATTATATAGCGGCCAGAAAAAAGGTTATAGTTGGAGGTACCGTAAAACAGATAGTACCGAGACCGGGATATAGAATAAACAAAGAAAATGGAGTGTGTGAAAGTTTTTCTGTAAATGAGATATCCCAAGATAATTAACAAGCTGGATAATGGCAAAATCCATTGTTCAGCTTGTTTT
>CADBMW010000219.1 GCA_902795855.1 uncultured Lachnospiraceae bacterium | reverse complement strand
ATTGGCATCACTGTCAGGTTTAATAAACTCAACTGCTCCGGTAATATCCTTATCGCCAGCCTTTACTACCTTATAGCTTGCTGCAGACGCAGTATCCTTTATGACAGTTCCTACAGGAACCTTGGCACTAGCTGCCGGTGTTACAGCAGTTGCCGGTGTCGCAGTAGCTGCCGCATTTTTAGCTGCTGCCTCTGCTGCTGCCTTACCTGCTGCTTCTCCTTCTGCCTTTGCCGACTTAACTGCTGCTTCCATTTGAGCAGCTGCTGCAGCTATTGCATCATTTACGGCTTTTTCCTTTTCAGCTGCTGCTTCATCCAGAGCATCTTCTTTTTCCTTAGCTGCCAGCTCCTTAAATTCAGCAAGCTGTTTTTCACTCAGGTAATCAGTATGTATCCATAAATAAAACAAATTTAGTACATTTATGCTTTCTTCAAGTTCAGCCAGCAACTCTTCTTTTTCTTCTGTTGTGGCTCCGCCAGGAAGATTTTTAAGACTATCACATTTACTGTTCACATCTTGAACATAATTATTCAAATCGTTTATTGCAGCAGTCTTGTCTTCTTCAGAAATAAAATCAGCCGTATTAATGTCACCTTTCAGCTTATCTACATCCTGCTTATAATCCTCAACATCAGATAGAGTAGAATTTATCTTCTTATTAACAGCATCATCTTTATTGAGATCAGCATCAGTCGGAACTTGTTCTATATTTTGAAGTGCATCATCTAATATTTGATTTAATTCACTTACAGTCTTTGCATCCTCTATATCATCTAAAGCATTACTACGAATATTAGAAAGGGTTTCTTGTTCAGCCTCTCTGCATTCACAGTATTTTTTATCAAACTCAAAATCGATGATACTGGACACTCTGTCTTTTGTGCTAATAATACTATCAATAACAGTCTTGCATATTTTTATAGCATTGGCATCAAAAGCATCCACAAAGGTTTTTTGAGCATCTGTAAGCTCATTGTACTTATTATATATTTCTTCAACGGCATCTTTATCATCAAGATCTACCGTTTCTTTCTCCAACAAAGGCTTGAGCATATTGGATAATTCATTTTTTGCTGTTAAAGCTTGTAATCTTGAGCTATTTATTCTTTCTAACTTATCCAGAGTTTCTGCTTTGACAAATTCACGCTGAAGAAGTGTCAGTGCATTATAGCTTTCACAAACACTTTCATATTTTTCCATATCATTAGCTGTAAATTTATCAGCATCAGGAAGCTCTTTAACCATTCCATCAAAGAGTGATGCCTGGTACTTATCGCTTACAAGAGTCTCTGAATCCGGAATAACTACACCACTCGCATTAAACATGAAATATCTGTTAAACTCATGTACTCTGGGATTCTCAAATCTATCATCGTCAGGATTCTCATCAAGAACCCATTCATCCTCTTCTTCATGATACCAGGATTCTGTCTGTTTATAAGACACCTGAACACCTATATCATCAGTCGCATCCTCATCTACAGTCACCTTAATGATATTAGTACCATCAAGAATTTCTACCTTTGCTTCACTGGAGTTTGCCTTAACCTTTGAAACAATCTCTATTACTCTTTTATATTCATCGCTGAATTCTTCATATGGAACTATGTAGAAGGTTCTTCTATCATCTCCATATGTAGTATTATCACCACCTACTATTACCTTTTCATCTGCTACAGGCTTTGAGTAAATAGATATATCTCCCAGATTGGCATTTATAGCCGCCATGGTTACTTCTACATTATCCTGACCGATAGGCTTCTCATAAGCCAGACGGTAACTACCTGTTTTATAAATACGAATAGCGAATACATCATTAGATGGGACATAAATATCCTCTTTTTGGTCCTCGTCATAATACCAGAAATAACTATACATTTCTATTTTTGCAACGGAAGAACTAACCTCATTACCTGCAGCATCAACAATCTTAAGATTTTCAAGCTCATCTTCATCAAGGATTGTTGTCTCAACACCATCATTGTATCCCAGAGTTACGCAATTTTCATAAAAGATTGCCATTCCCCTATCT
>CADBMW010000218.1 GCA_902795855.1 uncultured Lachnospiraceae bacterium | reverse complement strand
TTGGCAGACAAGGCAGACTCAAAATCTGTTGGTGGCAACACCGTGCGGGTTCGACCCCCGCCGCCGGCATTTTTTTTATGCTCAAATTTATATATTCAGATATTACTTCATCAGAATTCTTCTGTCAGATCTTCAGCCATTTCTTCTATATCAGCTTTTTCCTCATCTGTTACAGTTTTATTTCCGATTATAGCTTTAAGCTTTTCTGCAGTTCCCGGAATCATTTCCAGTACCTTGCCAAGAGATCCTTTATCTTCATTTACGTTGATTATTTGAGAATAACCATCCTTTATAACAATGATGGCACTTGGTGAAAGCTTTCCACCCATTCCACCACCTGCACTGTCACTTCTTTTACCGCCCATTGCACCGGCGCCAACACCGAAGTTTACATCACATAATGGAATGATAGTTGTATCTCCTACCTGAATAGGTTCACCCACAACTGATTTTGATGTGAGAAATGAATCCATTCCTTTGAAAAGAGAATTTATAGTTGAATTAAAATCATTATTTGCCATTTTTAGACCTCCCGATCTTAATCTATATCTTTTTAGCGAGCTTTATGGTTTTCCAAAAGCTTGGTGTTAAAATCATCCCTATAACAGGAAAGACGAAACGGAACAGGAATATATGTCCTCTTACATCCATATTTCCTTCGATAACCTTATTATAGAAATCCGGCTCCACCACAAGCCATCTTCCATATAAAGGATAAAACATTGAGAACTTACCCAGAATCATTCCGGTATCAGCAGAGCTGTTTAATCCGTAATGAATATATCCTTTACTCTTCTTTGGTTTAATGGTACCAAAGAATCTTTTAATTATTTTCAGACTTCTTTTAATTGTCTTCTGGACATAATCTCTTTCCAGAAATTGATATACATGATCCAGCTTTTTGGAAAGCTCCAGCTGTTTCTTATCCAGAGCATCCAGCTTTTCATCAGTCTTATCCAGTATTTCATCGGCTTTATCCATAAGACCATCTACAGTCTTTACAGCCTTATCTTTAATTCCAGTTTTCTGACCGGATTCATCTGCTGTTTCTTTATCATCTGAACCATGGGCTTCACCAGAAGCTTCTGTTTCAGAATTTTCTGATTCTCCAGAATCTTCGGTTTCAGAACCTTTTGTTTCGGTTGACATTTCTGTCGAAGTTTCTCCTGAGTTATCATCTGAGATTGCTGCTGAATCTTCCGATATCTCCTGTTTAGACTCAGAATTTCTGCCTGATTCATTAGAAGTCATATTTTCGTCAGAGTTTTCTTCCCCCTCAATCGCAAGAAAATCTTCTTCGTCAGGTAATTCTACTTCAAATACATCCTTTTCCTGAGGAGTATCTCCTCTTGGATATATCTTGAAAAATAGCAGCTTTACAGAATATTTAAAGCCCTCTCCTAATTTAAAGGAGGAGTCAGCGGTCATTAACAAAAATCTTATCTTCGCACTGGCCATGGTATTTTGTTCATTATGTTCGGCACAGACTCTGTAACTGATAGGCGAGAACAAAACTATCAGAAGAATAAGGATAACTAAACCTATTATTGAAAGTAATACTATGCCGATTATTTTCAGGACTGTAAGAAATATGGCCATTTAGCTGTCCTCTGCAAAAAGTCCTTTTATATCTATACTGCCCAGTTCTCGATAGGCATCGTCTATGATATCAGCAACTACTTTTTTTGCCTCATCTCGATTTTTTGCTATGCCATAAACCCTAAGACTTTGTTTCTTTTTCCTGTAATATGGCTGCAATAATTCATTATAATTATATATTTCCATTATACCTGCAGCAAAAAGAGGCTCAGTAACTACATAGAGACCGGAAACAGGTCTTTTAACTGCTATCTTTCTGAGCGCTTTATTAAATTCCTTCTCGGAAAAATCCTGACTATATACTTTTTTTGCTACACGTAATCTCATGAAAACCTCTTATTTTATTTGATTAACAGATCAGTTGATAAGATAGTCATTCACTATATCTCTCACAGCAGTAAGCTCTGCTTTGTCACTACATCCCTGAAGAGCAGATTTAAAATATTCAAGAATTTCATCCTGAGTATTAAAGAATACAGGCATGACCGAAAGAACCTTGGCCATGATACTTCTTTTCTCAAACTTTGTAAGAGATTTGAAAAGCTCAGTCATATCCTCTATAAGACTGTCCTTTATCTCTGCAATAAATACTTCATCAGCTTCATTTTCAACTACACTGAAGCCATTTTGATCAACATCCATAAAAAGACTTGATGAAGTAAGAATATCTGCCTTTTTCAATGTATCAAATCCGGCCTTTATTTCATCGGAAACATCACCATATTCATCAGCAAGCTCCATAAGATGAGCCTCTGTAAATGACAGATCATCAAAGGATGACTCCTGTGCGCCCTCAAGACTTACAAACATTTCATCAAAGGTACCGGAAGCTTCATATATATCGTCTGCTTTGATAATCTCTTTTATGATCTTTGATGCAGTTGCGTAGTCTTTTCCAAGATACTCATCAGTTTTAAGATCATTTGTATAAAGAATAATTAGAACATCATTTATAATCTCAGTAAGCATGAGATAATCTGTAACACAGCCTTCTATAATGGCAGTTGCCTCTGTAAGCCTGTCACTTAAATTGTCATATTTTGCTTTATCGAGACTCTTGTAATCAGTATTCTTGAATTCATTATAGATTTCAAACAGCTTTGGATAAGAATCTTCAAAACCTTCAGGCAGATCCATAAGAGCTGAGTCTCTGATAGTCTGAACAAAATCCTCTACCGCCCTTTGTTCTCCACCTCTGTAAATAAACAAAGAATTGGAAATGATATCAAAAAATCTGTCCTTTGTCATTCTTACAGGAAGCTGAGCTATAAATTCCTGAATACGTGTATTAACCAGCATCTTGTCATTTTCTGAAAATACAAATTCATACATTGACTGAGCCAGAGAATCGGTATTTATACATTCATCAGTTGTGCCTATCACATCAGGTTCACGTCTGTTTAATATATATTCATAAATCTGAAAAGCATCTGTATATGCTGTAAGAACCTTCATTTTAGAAGTAATCTTATCACGAATTTCTGAAACTGTATTCAGAAGCTCAACTCCGGTGAAAGGAGACTTTTCACTATCGTCAAATGCAAATTTAAGTGCATTATTTATCTCATCTATATAACCTTCTATCTCATCTCTTCTGTCCAGACTTATTTCCTCGGACATTTCATACATTGTAAAGAGATTCATGGAAAGCTTAATTGCTGCATAATTTGTAAGCTGGGAAGCCAGAAGCTTCTGATATTTAAGCAGAGAATTCTCCAGATCCCTGTTTGCTGATATATCTGT
>CADBMW010000217.1 GCA_902795855.1 uncultured Lachnospiraceae bacterium | reverse complement strand
GCACATGCAAGCGGGCTAAGCTCTCCCATATCATCTACCCAGTAAATCTTTTTCTCTATATCTGTAAGTGGAAGTCCCACTGCAGCACCTGCCGGAGAAACATGCTTAAAGGATGTTGCTGAAGGAAGGCCCGTTGCAACCTTAAGCTCCTTTACCAGCTGATATCCATTAAATGCATCCAGAAGATTTATATATCCCGGCTTTCCACAAAGTACTGTAAATGGAAGATCACTTCCGTCCTTCATATATACCCTTGAAGGCTTCTGATTAGGGTTACATCCATATTTAAGTTCTAATTCTGTCATTTTAGTTTTTTCCTTTCATGAGTTTTTGTTAACTATCTTAGTCTCTGTTTCGCCGGTTTCGATATTGATAAATCTTGTGAAAAGTGAAACCTTGTTGTCATCATTAAGAGAATTCCAAAGTATATCGGTAAATTCATTCAGGTCATTTGTCTCTATTTCCACAGGTGTAGGCTCTCCCTCAAAGCTTGGAAGTGGTTCGCCATCACCCATATATGTGTGGATGAAATGAGCTTCGCCGGCAAGAGGAACATCATATGAGAATGTGTATCTGTTGCAGGCTGAAGGGTCACCGTTGTTACTCTTAAGTATAGACATTTCATAGCTGTATTTGTTATCAGCTACATGAAGTATTCCGGAAATACGTGGAGTATAATTTGGTGCATCCGGTTCAAATTCTCTGGTTCTGAGAGATTCCTCAAAGGTCTTTCCCTGAGCCATAAGATCATATACTGTATCTGTCTGGTCACCATTTGTAACTATTGTATCTGTACCTCTTACTCTTACAGGTGCGTAGATGATAAGACTTGGATCCTCAAGCTTGGATGGATCGAAAGCTTCAGTTCTGATTCCTTCGCCCTCTGTTACAAAGATACGGTTACGGCTGTTTGTGGAACGTCCCATTATGAAGTAGCCTATAGCTGCCTTCTTACCGTCCGGTGTAAGACCGATTACAATGCCACGTCCGGGATAGGATGTAGCGCCTACTTCAGTTCCTAGTGCGATTCTTTTCATTTTAATCCTCCTGAATGAAAAAATGTTTTTTAATCTTTGGTCCATATTGTACTCCAAAAATTTGTTAAAAACTGATACGTAACACTTTATCATAAAGCTAAAAAAGTTTCTACCTATATTTATGCATATAAATGTCGAAAAACTGTTATATTAGTATAAAGGGGACAGGAATATGGCAGGGAATCATTTCCTGGGGGTAGAGAAGGTGGTTTATATTAATCTTGAAGAGCTTGTAGAAACATCGGAAAGCATTAATAAAAAAAGAATAGAATTAAAAAAATGCATTAAAGAGACCAGCCAGGCCGTATATAAAGTCCGGGAAGTATGGGATAGTGATCTGACTGACAAATATATAAATGAGTACAAGCAGGTTTTAGTATCTGTTAAAGAGATGGATGAATTACTGGATTCATTATCAAAAAATCTGACTGCTTTAGCGAACTTCAGCAGTCAGATTATTGAATCAAATGATATATAACAGGTAAAATTTAAATACCTGTCAATTCAACCCTGTCATATTGTTTCGGGTTCGGGATAGGTTTCACCCTGTGTATCTACTGTTACAGTTTTCATTACCTGTGGATTTACAGGCTTGTCAGCCCATCCTGTCTTAGTGATGGCGATAGCGTCCACCACATCCTGTCCCTCTATAACCTTACCGAATGCAGCGTACTGTCCATCAAGATGTGGAGAATCTGCATGCATGATAAAGAACTGTGAGCCTGCACTGTCAGGCATCATGGAACGAGCCATGGAAAGGACTCCTACTGTATGCTTTAAATTGTTCTCAAAACCATTTGCACTGAACTCGCCCTTTATGGAATATCCCGGTCCGCCGGAACCTCTTCCTTCAGGATCGCCGCCCTGAATCATAAATCCCGGAATTACTCTGTGGAAGATAAGTCCGTTATAAAATTCTTTGTTAATAAGTGATATGAAATTATTTACGGTATTTGGGGCAATCTCCGGATAAAGCTCTGCTTTAATAATGCCACCATCTTCCATTGTTATGGTTACTATTGGATTAGCCATGATCTGTCTCCCTTCTGATTTGTTTTTCTATTGTACCATGAATACTAAAAAAAGCATATTTCTTTTTGCTTGAAATAATCCCGGTTATGTTATAGGATACAGTTGTTAATTATTAGATTAAGACACAAAGTCAAGAAAAAAGGAGATAATTATGAATTACGATAAGTATGTCAGCCCACTGTCAGAGAGATATGCAAGCAAGGAAATGCAGTATATTTTTTCACCTGACAAAAAATTCAAGACCTGGAGAAAGCTCTGGATAGCTCTTGCAGAAGCAGAGATGGAGCTGGAGCTTCCGGATGAAAACGGAAAGCCAAGAATCAAACAGGAAATGATTGATGAGCTTAAGGCTCATGCTGAAGAAATTGATTATGAGATGGCAAAGGCGGAAGAGGCAAAGGTACGTCATGATGTTATGGCACATGTTCATACCTACGGTGCAATCTGCCCTAAGGCTGCAGGTATAATTCACCTTGGTGCCACCAGCTGTTATGTGGGAGACAACACAGATGTCATTATAATGACTGAAGGACTTAAACTTGTTCGTAAGAAGCTTCTTAATGTTATAAATCAGCTTGCTAAATTTGCTATGGAATATAAGGACCTTCCTACTATAGCATTTACTCATTTCCAGCCTGCTCAGCCTACAACTGTAGGTAAGAGAGCAACTCTCTGGTTAAATGAGCTTTATATGGACCTTCAGGATGTGGAATACATGATCTCTCAGCAGAAGCTCCTTGGTTCAAAGGGAACCACTGGAACACAGGCATCCTTTCTGGAGCTTTTCAATGGTGATCATGAAAAGGTTAAAAAGCTGGATAAGCTTATTGCAAAGAAGATGGGATTTGATGATGTATATCCTGTTTCAGGTCAGACATATTCACGTAAGGTGGACAGCAGAGTATTAAATGTACTTTCAGGTATAGCTCAGTCCGCTCATAAATTCTCAAATGATATCAGACTTCTTCAGCATCTTAAGCAGATTGAGGAACCATTTGAGAAGAGCCAGATCGGTTCATCAGCCATGGCTTATAAGAGAAATCCTATGAGAAGTGAAAGAATAGCTTCTCTTGCAAATTATGTGATCTGTGATGCCCTTAATCCTGCTATCACAGCTTCAACCCAGTGGTTTGAAAGAACTCTGGAT
>CADBMW010000216.1 GCA_902795855.1 uncultured Lachnospiraceae bacterium | reverse complement strand
GAACGTAATCAGACTATAGAAAAATATCAGAAAATAATTGATGATAATGTGGAGTGGCGTAAACAGCATGGAATTAATCCAAGTGCTGAGGCAACTCTCGATCAGGATGAGCTGCATGAACAGCTCTATTCTATGGTTCTTAAGGATATAGTGGGAGACGGCTCGACTAAAGCTGTTCTCGAGGGACTTAAGAAGTTTAGTGTTATTAATGGCTGGATTGACAGTAAGTGTAAAGAAGAATACTTTGAAAGATTAAATCAGTTTGATAAGAACGATCCACTTAGAGAAAGAAAGGCTCAGTATTTAACACGTTATGCTGTAAACAGTGAAGCTAATCAGCTACAATCTGTACTTAATACTATGAGATTCACTGCTCTAAGTGATTTAACAAACTGTGCAGATGATGGTGATCCACATGGCATAGGAGATACTATTTTTAACTCTCTTCATTTTAATAAACAGATGAAAATGTCTGTTTTTTTGAACAGGATTGGGTTTAATAGCGAGGAAAAGAAACATTTCCTTACCATGTATGATTGCAGTAATGATGATCTTGTTTATGATGTATTTAAGAGCGACCTTCAGAAAGGTGGAAATCCTAACCCCAGTGAAGAAGATATTCTTAGAGGTATAAAACATACTTATGTTGAAAATGTTGTAAATGTTGTAAATTTTGCATATAGCGGAGATCCTAATTATTTGTTTGACCGTTATTATAATGACGACATGACTATCTCACATTATATGAGTATAATGAATTATAATGCTGAAGAACAGAAGGCATTTCTTGCGGAGAACGGTATTCAGGAAACTGATAAGGTAAAGGATGTATTTAGAGAAAAGCTTAAGAATGATCTGGATGCGCAGAAAGAATATAATGAAAACGACGGTAAAGAGGTATTTGAATTAGATGATCACCATATAATGACTTATGCCAAGGATTTTGTTAAGGCTGAAGCTGACAGAACTGATAAGTTTCATTTATATAAATTCAGGAATGAAACTACAGTAGAAAGATATATGAATATTCTCGGACTGGAGGCCAATGAAAAAACTGCTTTTCTAAATAAATTTAATGCCAAGGCAGATGAAAAGATTAAGGACGTCTTTGAACGTGAAATAACCAAGAATATGTCTCCTGAGGAGAAGGAAAAAGTCACTGAAAAAGATGTATTTGCATATGCCCAGAATTACAAAAATCAAGAATTTGATAGAATGAAAAAAGAAGGCAGAGATGTACCATTTATTAATTACGGTCTTAAAATAAGAGATGATTATTTTAGAGCCTTTGAGGTTTCGGGTGACAGAAAAACTCAACAGATGGTAAGTTTGCTCTCTTCTGAATCAAGTGGTGTCGATCCGAAGAGTAATCCTAAGACTCAGGTTGAGAAAGATTTTAAGAACTGGGCTAAGACAGAAGGCGAAAAGTTTGTAGAAGAAAACAAATTAATAAATCTTGGAACTACCATTGATGTAATTAATGAAAAGACTATTAACAATCAGCCTATAAAAGTTCGTGAACATAAGGATGTAAAGCAGTATCTGGATTCACAGGTTACAACGACTAATGATTTGTTCCTGAGAGGTGTAATTGACGCACTTGAGGCTACAAAGACCGGTAGTGGTACGTTCCATTCAAAGAATACTGATAAGTATAATAACATGCTTAAGGCTTTGAAGAAGTATGAGAACAAAGTAGCCATGATAAACACTGAAGGAACTGATGGATTACTCGAGACTAAACAGGCTCTTATAGAAGCATGTAAGAATTATGTTCTGAGAAGAAAGAGTAAGAGAAGCACAGACTTCGGTGAGGCTAGATTCGAGGCTGCTGCTACACTTCTCTATAAGCTTATGCCGAAGAACGAATACACACAGTGGATGAATGATGTTAATTCTCACCGTAGTGATCCGGCAGATCAGGTTACCTGGGAAAAGCTTGCTACGCAGGAAGCAAAATATTTTACCAGTGCTCAGTCTAAGATCGAAGATTCTCAGAGTGCATCAAATGGAAACAGAACCAGGATACCTGAAACCTGTAGTGATAAAATGGCATTAATAGATAATCTGTAT
>CADBMW010000215.1 GCA_902795855.1 uncultured Lachnospiraceae bacterium | reverse complement strand
GGAGCAGGCTCTGTTGTAACAAAGGATGTTCCTCCTTATGCAATTGTTGCGGGAATACCGGCAAAAGTTATTAAATATCGTTTTCCGCAACCCATTATAGATAGATTACTTCAAATTGATTTAGGAAAGCTTGGAATTGATGCAATTAGAAATCATTCACAGAGTCTTTATGGAGAGATTCAAACAATAGATCAGCTTGAAGCATTAATAAAAGAATTATCACTGTAAGGTATTATGCCAAGCAATAGAAATCTTCGGAGTGGGAACTAGATGAATGAAATCAGAGGAAAGCAGAAATCTCTAGCTGTAAATGCAGTTTTAAATACAATAAAAACGGTCTTGGGAATGCTACTATCACTTGTGACATTTCCTTATGTTTCAAGAGTATTAGATGTTAAGCTACTCGGTGCATACAATTTCAGTGCATCTATTGTTAGTTATGCGCTGTTGATTGCTGGACTAGGAATAACGTCATACTCAATTAGGGAAGGGTCACAGTATAGAGACGATAAAGTGAAAATGGAACATTTCGCAAGTGAGAT
Organism: uncultured Lachnospiraceae bacterium; assembly: GCA_902795855.1. Lineage (GTDB taxonomy): Bacteria > Bacillota > Clostridia > Lachnospirales > Lachnospiraceae > Eubacterium_Q. The sequence goes on along the minus strand of CADBMW010000215.1, from coordinate 5,476 downwards.
GTTCAGTATCAACATTTTATCAACAGCTTTGTCATATCTTTTTTTATTCGTTTGTGCTTTTCTAATTCCAAGATTTGCTGAGTATCGCCTCATGATTCTAATTCTGAGTATTGAAGTTGTTTGTACAACAATTGGCGTTACTTGGATAGGAAACATATATGAAGATTTTTTATATATAACGATTAGAACGCTAGGATTTCAAATCTTATATTTGGCTTCGATCTTTATTTTTGTTAAAGAACCAAACGATATTTATAAATATGTAATTATTACAACAATAACAACTTCGGGGTCCAATATACTGAATTATTTCTATCTTAGGAGAAAATATGTTCGATTCCGGTTTACTTTGAAAATTGATTGGAAGAGACATTTAAAGCCAATACTTGTTATTTTTTCTACGAAGATTGCAATTACAATATATGTTAATTCCGACAAGACCATACTAGGACTGTTGACGAACGATTACGAAGTTGGCCTATATTCTGCTGCAGTAAAAATATATTCGATTATAAAGGATATGCTAGTTGCTGTAGTTACAGTTTTAATACCGAGATTTTCGTTGATGTTAAGGAGAGAATCAAAAGAAAGTACAGACATTTTTTTCTCGAAAGTGCTTAGTACCATGTCTCTGATGATACTGCCAGCAATGATAGGTTTGTTCATTATGAGCAGGGAAATAATGATTGTTACTGCGGGCAGCGCCTACGCATTGTCTGCAATTCCTTTGAGAATTTTAAGTGTTGCAACAGCATTTTCGATGTATGCTAATATATATACTACATGTATACTCGTTCCCGGAAAGAAGGAAACAGTTGTTTTTTGGGCTACCATTATTAGCGCTTTAGTTAATGTGGGATTGAATTATATTCTTATTCCTATGTGGGGAATGAATGCTGCTGCGTTGACAACTGTAATTGCTGAAGTTATCACCTTTATAATAGCATACATTAATTCGAAGCCATTTGTTTCCTTAAGAGGAATAAAGAAGAATATGATATCAATCGCATTATCCTGTATTGGGATTGTAGTCTTTTGTGGCGTTTGCAAATATTGTATCAATAATATATATATTAATCTTTTCTCTGCTATTATTGGATCTGTTATTATCTATGCTGTGCTTTTGATTCTTACAGGTAACAGTACAGCAAGAGACTTTTTTGCTGTAGTAAAGAATAAAGTAAAACATGGATGAGGGCTTTAGCATGAATTCATCTATTAGAAGATTAGTTATTATGTTGGAAAGCGTGTTACCTACTTTAAATAGTACCGTTTATTTCAAAAGCTTTACTGGATTATATAATGATAATCCTAAGCAAATATCATTATTACTCCATAACCTACATCCGGAGATTAAGCAAATATGGTTGCAGGATAATAATAGTAAAGAGACCATGCCTTCTTATATAAAGGTTGTAAGGCCAGAGTCTGCTGATAGTATAAAATATTCTTTCAGAGCTGAGGTTCTCGTGGATAATTATTCGGGCGTTAGAGTAGAAAAATACCCATCGGATAGTGCTTTTAGGAGAATACTTGCGAAGATAAAGTTGAGAAAAAGAAAGGGTCAACTTGGAATATCTACATGGCATGGAACACCTCTTAAACACATTGCATATGATGATCCAAACTCGAAGGAGAAAGAGTCATTCTGTACTTCTACGGATTATTTCATAGCAGGGTGTCAGCTTACAGAGAATTCTCTATATAGCGCATTTAGAAATAACATTCCAGTGAGAAAGTATGGGACACCAAGAAATGATGCATTATTCTTGAGCAATGTAGATATTGATAACATAAAAAAGAAAATAGGCATTCCCAATGGGTTTAAAGTTTTTTTGTATGCGCCTACTTTTAGAAATGACTCTAACCTTAGTGGTCTTAGTCAGATTAAAGAGATAAATTTTCATAAACTGTTTAGAGTTTTAGCCCAGAAATTTGGAGGAGATTGGGTTTTTGTATATAGAGTGCATAATCTTGTGCTTTCACGACTTAACGAAATAGAAATCCCAAACGAATTTAGAGATCGAATTATTAACGGCAATAAAGCAGACGATATGCTTGATTATATTCTTTGTTCGGATGTTTTATTGACTGATTATTCCAGTAGTTTTTTTGACTTTTTCTTAACGAAAAAACCATGTTTTCTATATACTCCTGATTTAGCGTTTTATGCAAAAGAGGAAAGAGGATTTTATATTAATATAGATCAGCTTCCTATGAAATGCGCTTGTACAATAGATGAATTGTACAATCAAATTTCACAATATGAACAAAACAGTTATTTGGAGAATGTAGATCAGTTTTTGCGGTATATTGGTAATTATGAGGACGGTAATGCTTCAAGAAGAATAGTCAACGATATCGTAGACTTTATTAATCGCTCAAAGAAATGAGGTGCAAGAGATGAAAGGAATTATTCTCGCAGGTGGAGCTGGAACTCGTCTTTACCCTCTTACCATGGTAACTAGCAAGCAACTCCTACCAGTATATGATAAGCCGATGATCTATTATCCCTTGTCCACGCTGATGCTTGCAGGGATTAAGGAGATACTGATAATTAGCACGCCAACCGATACTCCGAGGTTTGAAGCTCTGCTTGGTGATGGTAGCCAATTTGGTATTCAACTCTCCTACATGGTTCAGCCCAGTCCTGATGGACTTGCCCAAGCCTTTATCCTCGGCGAAGAGTTCTTGAACGGAGAAACAGGTGCAATGGTTCTGGGCGACAATATTTTCTATGGTAATGGGTTCAGGACAATGCTGAAAGCTGCAGTTAAAAATGCAGAGGAGAACGGTAGAGCAACTGTGTTCGGATATTATGTTCCTGACCCAGAGCGTTTCGGTGTAGTTGCTTTTGACGAGAATGGTAAGGCTACCAGCATCGAAGAAAAGCCCAAAGCTCCGAAGTCAAATTATGCCGTGACAGGCCTCTATTTCTATCCAGGTGATGTATGTAAAAGAGCAAATCAGGTTAAACCGAGTGATAGAGGTGAACTTGAAATAACAACCCTTAACGAAATGTATATGGACGAGGGATTGCTTGATGTTCAGCTCCTTGGACGTGGCTTTGCCTGGCTTGATACTGGAACAATGCAGAGCCTTCTTCAAGCCGCTGAGTTTGTTGAAATGATTCAGAGCAGACAGGGAATTACAATAAGTGCTCCAGAAGAAATTGCATTTATCAATGGATTCATCGGAAAAGAAAAGCTATTGGAGAGTGCTATCCGCTATGGCAAGTCTCCATATGGAGCACATCTTAAAGCAGTAGCTGAAGGGAAGGTTAAGTATTAATGGGAAATTTCGCATTCAATGAAACGGATATCAAAGGTGTCTACATCATAGATGTCAAGACGTATGGCGACCATAGAGGTTATTTCATGGAAACTTATAAAGAAGAAGACTTTAGGACTGCCGGGCTTGACTATCGTTTCGTCCAGGATAACCAGAGTTCATCTCGAAAAGGCGTTCTTCGTGGACTTCATTTTCAGAAATCATTTCCACAAGCAAAACTCGTGCGAGTGTTAAAGGGCGAAGTATTTGATGTAGCTGTTGACCTTAGAAAGGGATCTGAAACATATGGGAAATGGGTAGGAGTTCTACTTTCTGAAGAAAACCATCGGCAGTTTATGATTCCCCGCGGATTTGCACATGGTTTTGTTGTAGTTTCAGATCACGCAGAATTCGCTTATAAGTGTGACGAGAAGTATCACCCCGAAGATGAAGGTGGCATCTTGTGGAATGATCCGGATGTAAACATTGAGTGGCCGGATGTTGGAGAAGTTATTCTTAGCGAGAAAGACAAGAAGAATCCTACTCTTAATGAATGCAAGGTAGTGTCAAGTGAGCTATGAAAAGTGCAGGCATAAAAAAACGGCTTCAAGGAGCCGGGTTTGAATTGATATTGTCGGCTTCAGGTATTGATGGCGCCACTTTTCGCCCACCCTATTTACGTGTTGATTACACCAAAACAACGGTCCCACCCATACGAAAAGTGGCACCATTACAGTAAAACTTATAACATTGAAGGCGTAAGGCTCTCCGAGGGCTTAGGGCGCTGCCCTAAGAACCTGCAAGGGGCACGCGCCCCTTGACCTGCTTACCGGGCGCTGCCCGGACCTGTCCTCGCCGGAAGCAGGGAAAGGAGCAGGAATGCCCCTTTCCCTGATAACAGGATAATCCGTGAGCTTTTGTCAAGGGACTTTCGCGGCATAAATCCTCGCGCAAAAACAGCGCTCCGGTTTATTCCACGGTTCCCTTGACAAAAAGCTCCGCTCCATTTACCCAGCCGCATCCTGCATTTTCTTTATGGTCTGCTGACCAAGAAAAATTAAAAGTTGCCATTTGGCCGGCATGTTAGCACCACCTTTGATTACATCATCTTCCACAAGTGGCTTGAAGTGATTATGCTTATGCGGCCGCAGAAAGTTGTAGTATGCGACCCAAAGGGCAAGATCATAGTTGGCACCATCGTAATTATCGAAACCATTCGTTGGACGATAAGAAGCTTTGTAAGTGCGGTTAAGGCGCTCGATCATCTGCTTGTATGGCCGAAATTCTTTTGATACTGCATCATCATTTGTAAGTCCTATAACCTGCGTGATATTGAACTTGAATTTTTCCTTGTATTTAACAAAGAACTGCTGGGCGGCAAGTGGGTATGCGCTGTATCCATCAGCGATAAACTTAAAGTTTTCAGGAATCTTCTTAAGGTTCTGAAATGCCATACGCATGGCCATTATGCAAGGACCGACACCGCGGTTATCTGATATCCGGTAACCTATGATAGCGCGCGTTGCAGCATTCATGATAAACCAGATATATCCCTTGATTCCGCGGACCTTGATATATGTTTCATCAGCGGCAAAGGCAAGGTGATCAGGATCCTTATCATATGGGTATGCATCGACAAATGGTTTTATACAGACGGCGGCTGTTTTGCAGTAGTTGGCGACCATCTGATGAGATATAGAGATCCCATGGATGTCCTTTAAGGCCTGGGCCGTCTTTCTGAGAGATAATCCGAGGTTTACCTTATAGGTGAGGCAGAGAGACATGATATGCGAGTTATGCTTCGTAAACTTAAGGGATGATGCATTCTTGGGAATGGTGGTTACATCAAGCTTAAAGAAATCTATGACGAATTCTCGATATACATAGTGAAGCTTATATTTGTTTTTTCCATAATCTTCATCAAGATCTTCTTTGCTGACCGACTTCAGGTTGTGGATATAATATGAGCATTTGGGATTTACGCATTTATGGATCACGAAGTGCTTCCGTTCCTTTATCTGTGAAAGGGAATGTGAACAGTAGGGGCATCTGAGGTGGAGTTTAGAAAATGTGTTGTTGACATTTTCGAAGAATGCAGTTCCACAGACCTTGCAGAGAAGCTGCCCGGCTTGGCCGTTGTTACGGTAAATGTATTCGACCGGGGCATAACATCTTGGACATTTGCATGTTTGGGATAAATGTGGAT
>CADBMW010000214.1 GCA_902795855.1 uncultured Lachnospiraceae bacterium | reverse complement strand
TTATGGCTAATGATCCGGATGCTAATCTTGACAGTCTTGTACCTGCAGTTAAAAAGACTCTGGATCATGATGGAAAAGTTTATTTCGTATCTGCAGCATTTGATATTGTGTCCATGTATGGTAAAAAATCCGAGATAGGAGAAGGCCAGGGCTGGACATATCAGGAAATGAAGGACTATGTTGATTCTACTGATGATAAGGCAAATATGTTCTTCTATTCCAGTAAAGATGATACACTGAGAGAGCTTATGTCTACATCAGGAAATGATTTCGTTGACTGGGATAAGGGAGAGGTTCACTTTGATTCAGCTGATTTCAAGAGTGTTCTTGAAATGTGTAACAGAAACCATGAAAGTGAAGCTGATGGTGAAGAAGAATACGAATCAGATCCAGAAAAGCTTCAGAATGGAAAGATTCTCTTCTTAGAGGGAACTATAAACCCTGTAGAAATGAAGGCATATGATAAATTCTTTAAGGGTGACGTAAGCTACAAGGGATATCCTTCAAAGGATTCAACAGGAACATTTATAAGATTCGATAATTCTCTTGCTATTTCTTCAAAGTGTGAGGATAAGGATGCTGCATGGGAGTTCATCAGGAACTTCATAACAGAAGATTATCAGGGTTCTCAGTACAGAACACTTGATGGAATGCCAACAAGACAGGATGTTTATGAAGAGTATCTTCATAATTATACAGTAGAAAAAGACGGAACTGATAAGTATGGAAATGATATATATGCTTTAGAAGGTTCTTTTGGATACGGTGAACTGGAGGTGCCAGTTGGTCCACTTAGTGATGACGATATAGCTGCTTTCCAGGCTCTCGTAGATAGTGCCGAGAAATCTATAGTTGTAGATAATAATCTTGTAGATATTGCGCTTGAAGAAGCACAAGCCTACTTCAATGGTGACAAAACAGTTGATGAAGTTACAGATATTATTCAGAACAGGTTAGGCACATATGTCAATGAAAACAAATAGCAAGAAAGCTAAAACAAAAAAACAAAATATAAATGAAAATGGGGAACCTGAAATCCGTTACAAAAAGAAACGCAGGACCCTTGGAGAGAGGCTGAGTTCCAGCCTCTTTCTGGGGCCCAGCTTTTTGGGAGTAATGCTGTTTTTTGTAGTTCCCTTTTTTGTTATTATCTATTACGCAGGAATAGACAGTATCATAGGTAAAAACTTCGTGGGAATGGATAATTATAAGATGGTATTTGAGAATACTGCCTTTAGACAGGCGGCTAAGAATACCGCCACATTTTCACTTATATCAGTACCTCTTTCCATCGTCCTTTCACTTCTGATGGCTATTGTACTTGAGGCGGATATACCTCTTAAGAGTTATTTCAGAACATTTTTCCTGAGTCCTCTCATGGTTCCGGTAGCTTCAGTCGTACTGATATGGCAGGTTCTCTTTGATTATCATGGTGTTATAAATGAGCTTAATGCCCTGGTAGGAGGAGTATCTGTAGATTGGTTTAAATCCCAGTACAGTCAGGTGGTTGTAATGTTCCTTTTCCTGTGGAAGAACCTGGGATACAACATGATTCTTTTTATGGCAGCTCTTGCTACCATTCCAAGGGATATACTTGAGGTTTCATGGCTTGATGGAGCTACACCTTTTCAGCAGTTTATACACATCAAGCTTAGATTTATAACACCTACTATTTTCTTCGTAGGTATCATGTCACTTATCAATTCATTTAAGGTATTCCGTGAGGTTTATCTGCTTACGGGAGATTATCCTTATGATTCTCTATATATGCTGCAGCATTTCATGAATAACACCTTTAAATCACTGGATTATCAGAAGCTTTCAGCAGCAGCTATCATAATGAGTGTTGTTATGATAATAGTTATAGGAATACTATTCATATTTGAAGATAAAATCGGTAAGGATGTAGAGGGATAGAATGTCTGAAGAGCTTGAAAAAGAAAAACTTAATATAGACGGTAATATGGAAGCTGCTGAGGAATATGACGATTTCGAAGAATATGATGATGCTCAGGAAGAATTAGAAAAGCAGCAGAGAAAGCTTCGTAGAAAGCGGAAAAAGAAGTATCGTTCTCATGGTAATAGTTCTTTGATGAGAAGGGTTATATTTACTTTAATAGCTGCCATATTTGCTTCATCATTCCTGCTTCCCACAATACTGACTTTTACCAATTCATTCATGTCGGAACAGGAGATAAACTCTAACTACGGTGTCATCTTCAATGATTACAGCAATGAATCAGAAAATACATCAATGAAGAAGACCTATCGTTCAGAGAAGGTTAATCTTAAGCTGATTCCTGATGAGGTTGTGGGAAGACAGTATTCCACAGTACTTTTAAAGAGTCCTGATTACCTGATGAAATTCTGGAATTCCATGATACTGACACTGCCTATAATGGTATTTCAGATAGTCGTGGCTCTGGGAGCGGCATATAGCTTTTCCCGGTTCCGGGGAAGGATAAAAGAGATTATTTTTTTCCTTTATCTCATACTTATGCTTATGCCTTATCAGGTAACGCTGGTTCCTAACTATCTGGTTTCAAACTGGCTGAATCTTCTGGATACAAGGTGGAGTATCATACTTCCGGGTGTTTTTGCTCCATTCAGTGTATACCTTCTGACTAAGTATATGAGGCGTATACCGGAATCAGTTATAGAATCGGCAAAACTGGATGGTGCAAATGAATGGAAGATATTCTGGAAGATAGCAGTTCCTATGTGTAAGGGACCTATCGCTTCAGTTGCAATACTTGTATTTATAGATTACTGGAACATGGTTGAACAGCCGCTTATCATGCTCAGCAATTCGTCTTACCATCCTTTATCTGTATTCCTTTCACAGATAAATAATGGTGAAATCGGACTTGCATTTGCGGTAGCTACCATATATATGGTCCCACCTATTCTTATTTTCCTTTACGGTGAGGATTATCTGGTAGATGGAATAGCATATTCAGGAAGCGTAAAGGGGTAACATACAATGGATGAAAATAATAAAAACTTAGAACCAAATGAAGAAAAAAATGCGGTGCGAAGAAAACTTGTTAAGAGATTTGCAATCATTTTCTTTGTAGGTCTTCTTCTGCTTACATTTTTCTCAAACACAATAATGAATAAAACACTTCCGGAGGTTGAGACCGTGGTTGTCAGCAGCGGTACCGTGGCTAAGAAGGTAAGATGCCAGGGAACTGTTGAAGTATGTCAGGATGTGGAGCTTACTGTTTCCGGTAGCAGAAAAGTAAAGGAAGTTCTGGTGGAAAACGGTGATACCGTAAAAGAGGGTGATGTTATCATGACCTTCGAGGAAACAGAAAATACAGAGCTTGCGGAAGCTGAGAAACAGCTTGAAACTCTTGAAAATAATTATGAAAAATCACTGCTTAAGCTTGGTCCTGATTATGAGGATGAAAATGAAGCCATAAAAGAAGCTGAGGAACAGCTCCAGGATGCCAAGGATGATCAGGTGGATGCTTCCAAGAAAAATGTTAAGCTGAATACCCTCAAAGCCAAACTTAAGAAGGCTCAGACCAAGGTAAATGCTCAGCAGGATAAGGTGGATAAGCTTAAGGCTAAAGCTGATAAGTATACTGAGAAGGGCGATTATGACACTGCAGCACAGGCTGTTGAAACCGATAAAACAGCAATAAAGGATGATCAGTCAACTCTTGCTACTCTGAAAAAAGAGCTTGCAAGACTTACAGAAGATTATAATGATGCCAAGAATAATTATAATGCAAATATTGGTGCATATAATGAATATAAAACAAAGCTTGCTGAGTATCAGCAGCAGCAGAGCGAATATGAAGCAGGACTTATAACTGTTGAGCCTATTCCACCAGAAGAGGTTGCAGAACCGGAGCTGCCTAATGAGAAGGAATATAACAGAAATGTAGAAGATAAACAGGCAGCCATTACAGCGGCTGAACAAAAGCTTGCTGAAGATCAGGCACAGCTTACAAAGGATCAGAAGACTCTTTCAGATCTGGCTCCTTCTGTAAAGATCAATAAGGATCTCAAGGAAGCTCAGTCACTTCTTGAAAAGTATAACAATGAAGTAACCAAAATTGAAAAAGAAATCGGAGATTATGGAGAGGTATTATCCGATGAGGATGCTGCTGATAATGTAAAGACCAAACAGAAGGCTCTGGATACTGCTGTGGATTCTCTGGATGATAAAAAAGCCCAGGATGCCTTAGATGCTCAGACAGCTGCATATGACAACGCTGCTGCTGTAAAAGAAATAGAGGAGCAGAAGAAAAAGGTTGAGAAGCTTCGTAAGATCGATGACGCTAAGGAAATAAGAGCTACGGAAAGCGGAGTTATATCCGGTATTACTGCAAAAGCCGGAGATGAAGTTACAGCTGAATCTCCACTGGCAAGTATTCAGATGGAAAACAGCGGATATGAAGTAAGCTGTACCATTAATAAAGAAGAAGCTAAAAGACTTGCTGTTGGTGACGAGGCACAGATAGAGAATATCTGGGATGATGGAGTTACCAGTGAGGTTAAGAGCATAAAGGCTGATCCGTCTAATCCAAATCAGCAGAATATAGTCAAGTTCAAGGTAGAGGGTGACATTAACCCTGGTGAGGAGCTTCAGTTTGCTGTAGGTGATAAGGCTCAAAGATATGATACTGTGGTTCCTAACAATGCAGTTAAGGAAGATTCCGATGGTAAGTTTGTACTTATAACAAAGGTAAAGGCTACACCTCTTGGAAACAGATACATTGTAGATAAATGCAGAGTTGAAGTATCTGCTCAGGACACTACAAATTCAGCAATTTCAGGTGAAATAGTTGAATATGATAATGTTGTAACAAATGCATCCAGATCCATAGATGACGGACAGCAGGTAAGGCTTTCCGAAAATTAACAGGAAACTCAGAAAAGAGAGCTTATGAAAAAAACATTTAAATTCAAAACTTCAAATAAGCTTTTATTATTATCTTTGATAGTCAGCGTTATACTCGTAGTTATTGTAATCCTGATCAATATCTTTCGTGTGGCCAGAGCTGAGACGTATTATTCCCAGTATGCCGGCGAAAGATGGACCGGTAAAAAAATGAAATACGGCGAGGTGTCGGTATTTTATGAGGACGGCGGTGGCATCAAAAAAAATGATATCAGAAGCATAGAGAATAAAATAAATCAGAAGCTGTATGATGATTCATATCTTGAGAGCAGGTCTGAGTCCAGGGTATGGATTGACGGTTACTGTGGTCAGATGGCTGGAACCCTCAGAAACAATACAAATACCCAGGATGTAAGAATATATGCTGTTGGCGGAGACTTCTTCCTGATACATCCTATTCCTCTGGCAGCGGGCAGCTATCCGGATCTTACATCCAGTGATAAGTATCAGGTTCTGCTGGATGAATATACTGCCTGGAATCTTTTCGGAAGTAGTAATGTTGCAGGCCTTAAGATATGGATGGATGATACAATCTATACAGTAACAGGAGTAGTAAGAGTAAGTACTGATAAGGATTATCTTCAGGCTTACGGAAATAAAAACTCAGTTTATATTCCTGCTGAGGCATTTGCAAAGACAACCACAGATGAGAATGCTGAGGATGTGCTGGAGATAACCTGTTATGAGGCAGTGGTTCCGAATCCTATAAAGAATTATGCCCTTAATACAGTTACTCAGGCAGTAGGTTTGGAAGAGGAGAGTGAAGAGGAACTGAAAAAGCAAAGATCAACTCTTCATTTTGCCGGATTAGAAGTGGTTGAGAATACAGACAGGTTTGGACTGGTATCCCTTTATAAAAGAAACAGAGATAGAAAATATGTTGATATGAAAACAAATCACATAGTCTATCCATTCTGGGAAAACCTGGCAAGGTTCGAACAGTCCAGAGAGATTAAAACCGTAAGACTTATGGCCGTGCTTCTTATCATACCGATCCTTACAGTTTTATCAGGACTGGTATGGCTGTTCAGAAGAAGGAAGGTGGCATATAAGCCGTTTATAGCAATAAAAGATAAAATCTCCCAGAAGATGGAAAATAAGAAGATTAAAAGATATGAGGAGCTTCAGAGGAAGAAGGCCGAAGAAGCAGGTATGGCTGAAGCTGTGAAGAAAAGTGACGAGACGGAAAATGAAACAGGGGACGGGGAAGATGAATAAAAAATATAAGACATGCAAAAAAATGACCGGATTTTTATCTCTTTTTACTGCAATGCTTATATTCATACTATGTTTATTTGTCAAAATGGAGGCGATTGCTGAGGAAGCAGCGCCTCCTCTTGATATTATAATGAATTTATCTGCGGAGCTATATAAAGGGGATAAGATAAAGCTTGATATCAAAGGAATGGAGTCGGCTGCTGTGACAGCTGAAAGCTCCAATAAAAAGGTTGCTACAGTAGATGAAAAAGGCAAAGTAAGTGCCTTAAAGTGTGGAAAAACACAAATAAATATATCTCTTGTCTACCCCAATTATACGAAACGTGTTATTATTAATCTTAGGGTGACCAGGTGTTCATACAGATCAAAAAAGAAACTCCTGATGTATAAAGGAGATAAAGCGGATATATCAGTTTCATCAACCTGTCCCGGTGCCGTGGTTCTTGTTGAAAGCTCAGACAAAAAGGCGGCAAATATAAAGGGAGGTAAGCTTATAGCCGGTGCTAAGGGCAAGACTGTACTTACTGCATCAGCTGAGACCGGAGGAGAAAAAGCAGAGCTTGCTTTATCATTAAAGGTCAGCGAAAAACCGAAGCTTAAGGTTACTGATAAAATGAAGGATGACTGGTTTAAAGGTTCTATTATGGCAGGGCATTCTGTAGGTCTGGGATTTCAGTCATACTGCAGAGCTCAGTATAATGGATTTCTGGGAAATGCCAGACATATTTCAGTAGGGTGCTATGGAATTTATAATGATATGGCTCCCATATCCTGTAGCAGTCTGCATCCGACTATTAACGGCAGGAAGGCCAGACTGAAGGATCATGTAAAAGCGCTTGGTGCAAAGAAGGTGTTTATAAACTACGGGCTGAATGATATAGGGGTATTTGGTCCGGACAGATTTATTAAAAGTTATGAGTCTCTTGTAAATGAGCTTGTAAAACAGAACAAAAATACAACGGCTTATATTGTTTCTCCTACACCGATGTATAGGCCTAACGGATCCCTGAATAATGCCAATATGAGAATCATAAATAAAGCTCTTGCGAAATATTCTAAAAAGACTGAAAGGGTGGAATTTATAGATGTGTTCACACCTATGCTGGACGGAACCGGAAAGCTAAATGGGGCATATTGCAGTGATGGATATTGTCATATACCCTTTGCGGGGTATAAGGTTTACTCTGATGCTCTGAAGGAATTCGCGGCAAAGAAGATAGTGGAGGAGACGGACAAAAAGGATAAGCTCTATACGAAAAAAGAGACTGCAAAAACAAGTGGGGAGTAATATATGAATAGTTTTGAGATAACTGTTTTGGGGAAGGTTCAGGGAATAGGCTATATTCCCTTTGTGGCAGATTATGCCGAAGCAAATGATCTGAAGGGGGCTGTCAGATATTCCGGCGGCTCTGTAAAAATCCATGTGATATGCGATCCTGATAAGATAGGGGCATTTACTTATCATCTGAGATATAACTGTCCTAAGGGCGGAAGGGTCGATAATATAAAGGTTAAGCCTTTGAAGAAAAATCTTTCGGCTGAGGAGTTCCTGATCATCAACAGTGACAACCTGGATGATGGTATCAGATATCTTCCTCCGGATATAGGAATATGCCCTGACTGTGTGAAGGAGCTGAGAGATCCTGAAAGTCGAAGATACAGATATCCATTTATCAGCTGCAGTACCTGTGGTCCAAGATATTCAGTAATGTATGATGCGCCTTATGACAGGAAAAAGAGTAGTCTGAAGGACTTTGAAATGTGTCCTGACTGCCTGGCAGAATATATGATGCCGGGATCCCGAAGAAGAAATGATCAGGTCATTTCCTGTAAAAACTGCGGTCCGGAGCTGAAACTGTATGTGAATCAGCTGTCTGCAATTTATGGTATGTCTATGGGAGATGTCCTTGATAAAACCATAGAACTTCTAAAAAATGGAAAGATTGGTGCCATTAAGGACACGGGTTCCTTTCATTTCTTCTTTAATCCAAAGAATAATAATGCAGTTCGTAAGATGAGGCTGTTTAAGAACAGGGAGACCATGCCTTTTGCCATGATGTTCCCGGATATAGAATCGGTTAAAAAGTATTGTACTGTAACCGACAAGGAAAAAGAGCTTCTGGAATCAGATGCAAGACCTATAGTGATGCTCTCTGTTGACGGAGAGAGTTTTGAAAAGGATTTTTCGCCGGATGTTTGTAAAGGAACAAATCATATAGGCGTCATGCTTCCGTCTACAGGTCTTCATGTGATACTTACAGATGAGCTGGGGCCTCTTGCCTTTGCCAGTGGCAAAAGAAGAGGTGAAAAGGTTATAACTGATGAAAATGATATGAAGAAATATCTTACTGCAGATGCCCTGGATGATTTTATGGATGATATCATGCCGGGATCCGGAACCGGGGAGGTTATACGGTTTGTGGTCAGAGATGAGCAGGAGGACAGCCTTGCGGTAAATATTGATTTCATGCTGACTCATAATATGGATATTATAACGCCCCTTGAGGATTCGGTGGTTCAGATATCAGATAAACTCAGAAAGGACGGAAGTGTTCATGGAGATCTCTGTCAGTTTGTACGTCGATGCAGAGGTTATATTCCTGATCCAATTCTGATTGACAGAACTCTTCCAAAGGAGACGTTTGCGGCGGGAGGAGATTTAAGACTGGCGTTTGCTCTGGGAAGAGAAAATGCTGTATATATGTCAGAACAGTTCGGTATGCTTATGGATACCCGCTCTGAGGATATATTAAAAAATGGTATTAATCATTATCAGAATCTGCTGAATATTCATCCGGAACATTTTGTGGTAGATGAGAGTCCGGAATATGCCGCCACATCAGAAGCTCTGGGAAATATTGAACAGACTGAGATACTGCAGCATCATAAGGCTCATGTTCTTTCTGTTGTTGCAGAACATGGGCTCAGTGGAAGACTTCTGGGCGTAACATATGATTATTTTGGTTACAATGGGGATGGAACTACCTGGGGTGGAGAAATGTTTTCCTGTTACATTCCACCTGATAAGAAGGATTATGGTCCAAATGCTATCCAACGAAATCTGGAACTTAACAGAGTGGCGTCCCTTCTTCCAATTAAGCTTATAGATCAGAAGGAGAGCTCAGGAGATGCATTTTCAACTCTATGCTGTTATCTGAAAGCTATGGAAGACAGACAACTGGTAAGCTTGTCCAGTATGGAAAAGACTATGACCAGAATCAAACTAAGTCGTCCGGATTATGGTGTCATATGTGCCTGTCTCAGAGCCAATATCAATACCTACCGAACTTCTTCCATGGGACTTTTATTTGATGCAGTATGTGCTCTTCTGGGAATAAAGAGCAGAAATACATATGAAGGTGAATGTTCGGTTCTGCTTGAGGAATATGCCCTGAGATATAGGGAGAGGATAGCCCGGGGTGAAGTCATTCCGGATGGAGCGATGAATGAAGAGGGAACAGTTCTCTGCGAACCATTAAGCATAAGAGTGGCGGTTCCACAGACGGATGATGAAATATACAGAATAGATCAGACTCTTCTGGTGGCTGACATTCTGGAAAAATACTTTACACTTATGAATGGTCCTGAATGTAATATAGAACTGGTCAGAGAACAACTGGCTTATGAATTCCAGATTGCTCTGGCAGATATTACCTGCGATATAATAGATACCATTTGTTCTGAGCAGTATATAAGCCAGGTGGCTCTCAGTGGAGGCCTTATGTATAACAGGATACTCGTTGGCCGTATAATGGGAACCCTGGAGGAAATGGGATATAAGGTTTATACAAACAATACGGTTCCCTGCGCTGATGCGGGACTTGCACTTGGACAGATTTATAAAGGAACCATTGGAGTTTCAACGGAGTAAGCTATGGGATTATTTGAGAAAAAAGACAAAGAGCTGGAGGCGTTGGTAAACCAGATTAAGGTGGATCTGAGCAATAATTATAAAGACAGTGCGGTGGATAATATCAAAAAAATGGAAAAGCTTATGGATGAAAAGAAACAGTCCGGAAAGCTCAAAAATCCTCAGAAATATGAAGCTCTGCTAAGCGGGTTCCAGCAGGATGTTAAAAATTTCAAGAGAACTTATTAAACTGATAAAAATAAAGACAACTAAGAAACTTAGGAAAGGATCAATGATGAAAAAACAGATTTTTAAAAGAGTTATATCTATGGCGCTTACAGCCTGTATGGCTGTTGGGAGTTTTTCAGCGTCGGCTATTCATTCCAGGGCTGCAAACGGTGTAGCAGATATTGTAGAAAGTATGTCGCTGCGGGAGATGATCACTCAGTGCATGATGGTGGATTTCAGGCAGTGGAATGATGAAAATAAGAAAAAAGCACCAATGACTCAGATGAATCCGGATGTGGCTGAAATTATGAGAAGTTATCATTTTGGCTCCGTTATTCTTTTTGCTGAGAATATCCAGACAACCGAAGATACGTTGCAGCTTACAAAGGATATGCAGAGTGCTACTATTGAAGGCGGAGGACTGCCCCTTCTTATTGCCACAGATCAGGAAGGAGGACGGGTTTACAGACTGGGAAGCGGAACAGCCCTTCCTGGTAATATGGCTCTAGCGGCAACGGGAAACTCTGATTATGCCAAAATATCCGGTGAGATAATCGGAAGAGAACTTAGCTCCCTGGGAATCAATACAACACTTTCGCCGGTTGTGGATGTAAATAACAATGCAAATAATCCGGTTATAGGGGTGAGAGCCTTCAGTGATGATCCAGATATTGTAGGCGAATTTGGAATCAAATATATTTCCGGACTTAATGAGTACAATACCATAGGTTGTGCGAAGCATTTCCCGGGACATGGAGATACTGATACAGATACTCATACAGGTCTTGCTATAGTTGATAAATCCAAGACCGAGCTTATGGAAAATGAACTGAAGCCTTACAAGATAGCAATTGAACAGGGTATCGATATGATCATGACTGCTCATATACTCTATCCTCAGCTGGATAAT
>CADBMW010000213.1 GCA_902795855.1 uncultured Lachnospiraceae bacterium | reverse complement strand
CATTTTTGACATAAAATGTCCAGTTTATATCTACTTTAAAACAGTAAGTTTTAATAATGAAATCCTTCCAAAATAGTGTTAAAATGTTTTTTGTGATATTTTAATTGTAATATTTCAAATAACTTCTACGAGGGGGATTTAAAATGGGAGTTTTATCAACACTCTTCTCAAATGTTCAAAATCTTGATTTTAAGCAACTGATAATGTGGATAATCGGTGGCATTCTGATTTACCTGGCCATCAAAAGGAAAATGGAGCCTACGCTTCTGCTTCCCATAGGCTTTGGAGCCATTCTGGTCAATCTGCCTATGTCCGGCGCCATTACCCAGACAGTGGGTGATATTGTGCAGGAAGGCCCCATCTCCATTCTTTTTGAAAGCGGTATTGCAAATGAGCTTTTCCCGCTTCTGCTCTTTGTTGGAATTGGTGCCATGATCGATTTCGGTCCGCTTCTTTCCAATCCCAAGCTAATGGTATTTGGTGCAGCAGCCCAGTTTGGTATCTTTTTCACACTGAGTCTTGCTTCACTTTTTGGATTTGAGCTTCAAGACGCAGCTTCCATCGCCATCATCGGTGCTGCTGACGGCCCAACATCCATCTTCGTTGCGAATTATTTCGGAACAAAATATATCGGTGCCATCATCGTTGCGGCATATTCATACATGGCCCTTGTGCCAATCGTGCAGCCGCCTATCATAAAGCTTCTGACAACTAAAAAAGAACGTCAGATCAAAATGGAATATGTACCTGGAAACGTTTCCCAGACCACAAAGATAATATTTCCAATATTTGTTACGATTCTTACCGGAATCGTAGCACCTAATGCGGTGGCTCTGATCGGTTTCCTTATGTTTGGAAATCTCATTAGAGAATGCGGCGTGCTGAACTCTCTTTCTGAGACAGCCCAGAACGCACTTCCAAATCTGGTAACTCTGTTCCTGGGAATTACAATCGCTGAAAAGATGCAGGCTGATGCATTCCTGAATCCTCAAACACTTCTGATTCTGGGACTGGGACTTGTGGCATTTATCTTCGACACAGCCGGCGGAGTTATATTCGCAAAGATCATTAACATTTTCGCTAAAAAGAAAATCAATCCTATGATCGGCGCAGCCGGAATATCCGCTTTCCCTATGTCATCCCGAGTAGTTCATAAGCTGGGTCTGGAGGAGGATCCAACAAACTTCCTTCTCACTCATACAATAGGTATAAATGTTTCAGGTCAGATAGCCTCCGTAATAGCCGGCGGTCTTATACTTAACCTGATACCAAGATAGAGGAGGTAATACCATGAAAATAGATATAGACGCATTAATGAATTCTCTCCCTATCATGGGAGTAGGCCTGCTGGGAATCTTTATAGTCACAGGCGTTTTGATACTTGGAATCTATATACTGAAGGCCATCACTTCAAAGGAGCCAACTGCCGGCATGGCAGCAGTAAACGAAAATGAATCTTCAGATTCGGAGAAAAATGGCATCCAAAACGGAAAGCCAGACGCAAAAAAAGAATCTGCCCTGGATCTTATGAAGGAACGGGAAAAGACTGACTTCTTCGAGAAAGAAGAAAGCACCTACATCTCCCAGGACCTGTAGGTGAGTCAGAAGGGACGTTTCTGATTGACTCAAACTAAAGAGAAAGGCTGAATTTTGTAAATGGAATATAAAGTAAACAACTTGTTTTATTCGGTGGGACCGGACTTTTTAAATACACTCCGTAGTCGTCTGGAAATGACGGAACCGGTTAATGAAGAGGCTCTTAGAAAGGCTCTGGATTTAGCGATTTCCCGTTATCCGTATTTTTCGGTTAAGCTTGAAAGAAAAGATGAAAACTATGTTCTGGCATATAACCCCGAGCCCATTCCCATTATTTCCGGTGGCAGGGCCGTTCCATTGGGCGGGGATGAAAGCCAGGGACATCTGATGGTTCTGTCTTACATCGACAATCTGATTTACGTTGATACATCCCATTTTCTTATGGACGGAAATGGTCAGTTTCCGTTTATAAAGACCCTTTTATATTGTTATCTGAAGGAGCTTCATCCGGAGGAAGAATTTGACACATCGGGGATTGCTCTTCCCGGCAGTGAGATTCCATTTGCAGAAGCGGATGACGATCCTTTCCCTGAAAATGAGATTCCCCTGAAGCCACTGGGAATCGAGCTTCGTCCTAAAGAGGTTCTCAAGCTGGACGATCTGCCCCAGGGTTACGAGGGCAGAGCCGACTGGACATCATTTAGAATGAAGGTGAAACAGAAGGCCATGATGAGATTTGCCTCCAGCATAGACGGAAGCCCCGCATCATTTATAGCCTCTATCATGTACCGTGTGATATCGGAAATGCATCCGGACTCGAAGCTTCCTGTAGTATGCGGAATGCAGCATGAGTATAGAAAAGCCCTGGGAAACCCATTTAGCCATTTATGTCTCGTGAACATCCTGCCCATCGTTTACGCAGACAGACTTCGTGACAAATCTCTGGAAACGCTAAATACCATCGGCAGGGGTGTCATGATTCTTAGAGGAAACGTGGCAAACGACCGGGTATATGTAAATAATCATGTCATAAACGAAAAAAAGATACGGGATCTTTCGCTGGATGACAAACGTAAGTACATGCGGGATTACGTGATAGATAACATTGGCGAGAATACATTTGAAGTGAGCTACGCCGGACGGGTCCCCTTCAGCGGCCTGGATAAATATGTCACCGGCTTCACACCAATACTGGACATGAGCCTCAGCGGTGGAATCTCCATCGAGATATTTGCCATAAATGAATTCTTCTGCATCAATATAATGCAGAGGAACAGCGATACGAAATATGTAGACAGGTTCATTGAGATACTTCATGAAAATGATATAGAATGTGAACCCGAATCCCCCGAGCATTTTGAAATAAATGATTTCGTAATGCCGAGGTAGGGACGAGTCAGAGAGAAACGTCCCTATTGACTCAAAATGTTCAGGACCACGTATTCGGATTTTGTGCCGGTTTTGAATTTTATGGCCCAGTCTGATATTCCTGAGGTTATGATAAAGTCGGTGTTATTTATTCTTTCATATCCATAGGTGCCGTCATTGGCGCCTATCCATTCTCCGACTTTGGTAATTGGGATCATCTGCCCGCCGTGAGTGTGCCCCGAGAGTACAAGATCAACTTCGGAAGCTGACTCTAACCTGTAATCACTGGGCTGATGGTCCAGCATGATCATATATTTTGATTTGTCCAGCCCCTCCAGTAGTTCGACGGGGCTTTTTCTCTTACCATCTCCCTTGTCCTTACGGCCGATTATATAGAAAGAGTCCATCACCAGTACGGCTTCATCCTCCAGAACCACAACTCCATTTTTCCGAAGCTCTGCTGTCAGATTTTCGTAGGAAAATCCCCTGTAATTGGAATATCCCTTATCATGATTTCCACAAACATAGTAGATACCGCAGGTTGTCTCCAGCTCGCCTAAAGCCTGGCAGCTCCTTATCATGTCCTCTTTGTTGGTATCATCATCCACAAAATCCCCAGCGATTAGAACTGCGTCCGGATTCTCATCCTGAATGGTTTTCATATGCTTTGCAAATCCTTCTCCATCAAAGGTCGTGCCTATATGCGAATCCGCAATAAGAACTAACTTCAGGTTATCCTTTGAAAGCTTCTTCTCTGTTTTCAGATCATAAGATGTTCTGACCACGTGATATGCAAGAAATGCCCCCACCAACAAGTATATGACATTAAATACTATCACTGCGATACCTGTGTAATATATACCAGTGTCGCCCTTATCATTTTTATCATTTTTTTCGGTTTTTTTACCTTCTCCATCAATTCCAGACTCTATAATTTCAGCTGATTCTTCCTTAATATTTTTCTCGACATTCCCAACATTTCCAATCTTTCCGGCATCTCCACCCTTACCAATTCTCTCAATCTTCCTGACTATCCATACCAGAAAATCCGCCAGTATCCACACCAGCATCAGATTAAGCACAACTATGATAGTATTTATAGTATCTATAAAACAAAAAACAATTATCAAAAGTATAGGTATGAGAGCCAGCAGCCACCTGACCACTCTTCTGTCTCCGGCGATTTTTCGCACAATAAAAAATTTCTGAAATCTTGTAAACAGAAAAATAAGTGCGCCCAAAGCGCCTAAGATTGTAACTGCAAAAATGACAAGCCACATGGTTAAAACTCCAAAAACACGAAACTCCAATACAATAAAACTAATAAAACTATACCAATAAAAAATAAGGCTGTCTATCAGTATATGACATACGGCCTTATTTCTCTTTCATTTATGACTTCAAATATTTATTTATCCTTTATATGCTGACAAAGGCTGATGCTGAATCCCGAAGGTGAAACCATCATCGTTGACCTTGATGAACCTGTATCTGTAACATGGTCTCCCTGGGCATTTACAAATCCTCTGTCCTTGAGGAACTGATATGCCTCGTCAAAATCAGGAACATTCATTCTGATTGATGTCAGATCACGTGGCATCTTCTCAACCTGAGTTACATCAACACGGAAACCATTTTCATCCTTCATATCATAGCTTGTGATATCTGAATCATTGATTCCTGTCTTCTTATGTCTATGCTCAAATCCAAGAGCCTCAAAAACCTCTGTAATCTCCTTAGCATGCTCTGTAATTATAAGCGGATTAAAACTTGTCTTTTTCATGATTAACCTCCTAACTACCATAAATCATGATTTTTCATTTTGTAATTACACCTTATGCAATTACTCCTTAATATGCTGACAAAGATCAAATGCAAAACCTGATGGTGCTATCATACAAGCTGACTTATTTGTTCTTGTATCAACGGTATGGTCCCCCTTTGGATTCTTAAAGCCCTTTTCCAAAAGGAAATTATAGGCTTCATCGAAATCATCGACATTCATACGGATCATTGTCATATCTCTCTCCACGCCATCAACCTGAGCGACATCAACATAAAATCCGGCCTCGTCCTTCATACGAGTATTGTTGATATCATTTCCACCAGAATTAACTGTGATATTGTGGCGTTTCTCAAATCCGAGGGTTTCAAAATGCTTGATAACCTCCTCAGCATTTCCAGTAACGATCAACGGGTTAAAAGTAGTAATTTTCATATCAATACCTCCACTACTATAAAATATATATTTTGAGAAGTGTTACTTCTCATGATCAGAATGTCAGAGTATCGATTTCCTCTGCCAGAGCGGCAGTCTTTTTAAGATAAAGATCAATCAATTCTCTTTTATCCTGAGTCATTTTACTTTTAGTGCGAAGCTTATGTACCATTCTGGCATAACATATAAGCGACGCCTTCTTTATAACATCAGCAATCCTGTCCTCATCCTCTGTATCGAGATAAAGCTCCAGGAAGCTGTTGAAAAACTGTTTAGAAACCTCATAGGAAAATCCCATGAATTTCTCAATCACTGCAGGATCCTGTTCTCCCAGCACCACGTAGAAATAATATAGATCTGCAATCTCCGCTATGGGGTGTCCCCGTGATATCCTGTCCATATCTATGAGCAGAGCCTCGCCCTTCTGCATAAATACATTTCCTGAGTGAAAATCTCCATGTACAAGATTATTTAAAGCAGGAAGTTCCTCAACCAGCTTGATGCATTTATTGGCAAGAGCCTCATCCTCATAAGCAACTCCGCTTTTAATATATCCAATAAGTCGGTCCTTCACCTCAGGAAAACCGTCTTTTTCGGTAGCTGTGATCTTGTGAATACAGCGGGCAAGATTTGCCATTATCCCAGCATATGTATCAACCTGTCCCGGTGACCTTGCTATGCTTCTGGAAACGGTTTCAGAATCCACCAGCTCAAACATAGCTCCGTATTTTTCACCTACGGACACTATTCCAAATGATATCGCCGTGGGAACTCCAAGTATGAAAGCCTTTCGACTCAGAGCGATCTCACGCTCAACATCACGGTAGGTGTTGTTCTCGTTATAAACCTTAATAACCAGCTCGTCATCATAGCGGTAAACATCTCCCTTGGCACCATGGCCTATCTGTTTACAGCCTTCTATGGAAACTTCCTTGTACTTTCTGAAACGAGCCTTTTCGGAATCAAAGGTTCCCGGCCAAATGAAATT
>CADBMW010000212.1 GCA_902795855.1 uncultured Lachnospiraceae bacterium | reverse complement strand
CCTTCTGATAGATCTGTATTATGATAAGGATTCACCTTATCGTGATATTGAAAAAACAATCAGCTATGCTAAACAGCTTTTTGAAGCAACAAAGGATCCTGATCTGGCATTCCTTATTGGTAACATATTTGATCAGGAAAGAAAAGATTATACAAAAGCTCTTAAATGGTATGAGGATGCTGAGAGACTTGGACATAAGAGAGTTCCATTCTATCTTGGAAGATTCTATTATTACGGACTTCTTTCCATGGGCAGAGATGGCGACAAGGCTCTTAAGTATTTCAAGGAAGCTGCTGATAATGGTATCACTGAAGCAGAGGCTTATATAAATGATATCAAGGAGCTTCATGGTGAAAACCTTCAGGGCGCAGTCAATAAGTGGGAGAGAGCCGTTAAAGCCGGTTCAGGAGCTACAGCACTTAAGGTTGCTCTTATGAAGCAGAGCCAGGTATTCTATATTGCCAATGATTATGAGATAGAGAAATCCTTCCTTGAGGCACTTGGACTTGGTAGTGTTCAGGCTGCATATGAATTAGGAAAGATTTATGAATACCAGGAAGCACAGCCTGGATATAATGGTGAGAAAAAATCACTTAAGTATTTTGAAAAGGCATTCGATAACAATTACGAAGACTTTGATAAAGAAAATCTTTTCAAGGTTATTCAGTATAAGGAAGAAAAGGGTGCTTCAGAGGAAGACCTTATCAATCTTTATATGCAGAATGCAGCTATGGCATATGAGCCGGCTGTTGATAAGATAACTGAAAAGGTTAAATATAAGACACCTCAGATAGTAGAGCTTTATAAGGTGCTTATGAATACAGCAGAGGGTGGCGATGATGCAGCTATCATTTCTATGAATAAGATGGAGAAAACCTACCCTGATCTCGTAATCATAGAACCTACAAAGGACCAGAAGGTAATCGAGAACAAGTTCTTCAGACTTCTTGTTCCTCGTGCCAGTGTTGCTACTATAGATGATGATGGTGGTACAATTAAGATAGCCGATTCTGTTATAGAATTTGCTGTAGCAGAGCTTCCTATAAAGGTTGATAATGAAGAAGATTATCTGAAGATTTATAAGCTGATCCTTTCTGAATATCTTCCTGATGATAATGCTGATATCATTATCGCAAATTCACGTATGATCGGTTCAGGTATGAGAGAACAGAAGGATAATGTTCATTCCTTCAGTATCCTCCTTATAAGTTCAAAGAACCAGTATCTCTTTAAGCTCAGCTCAAGAGACAGACGTGAGATGATCTCATTTAAGGATGAGGTAACACAGATTGCCAAGTCACTTGTTGAAACAGGTGAGATATACATTTCAGAGGATGGAAGTAGACGTAATATCGGTCTTGCAGCTATGCTTCATACAAATGAAGGTGGATTCCTCTCAATCGGTAAATCTGAATAAACTGAATACTTCTTCTTGGGGCAGGGTGAGATTCCCGACCGGCGGTTATAGCCCGCGAGCTGCAAATCAGCTGATTCTGTGAAATTCAGAAGCCGACAGTATAGTCTGGATGGAAAAGAAACATTATAAAATAATGCCCTGTTTTGGTCGGGGCATTATTTTAATTTGTATAAACAAATCTTAGTACAGCTTGAAAGGACAAAAGAAAGATGGCATACGACAGAAAATACATGCTCAGAGCCATTGAATTGGCCAAAAAAGGAATAGGTGCAGTTAATCCAAATCCTCTTGTAGGTGCGGTAATCGTAAAGGATGATAAAATCTTAGGTGAAGGTTATCACCGTGTATACGGAGATCTTCATGCTGAAAGAGAAGCAATAAAAGATGCCTTGGATAAGGGAAATGATATAATAGGTTCCGAGATGTACGTGACTCTTGAACCCTGTTCCCATAAAGGTAAACAGCCTCCTTGTACCGAGGCTATAATTGAAGCCGGTATAAAGAGAGTATATGTGGGCTCTGATGATCCAAATCCTCTCGTAAGTGGAAATGGTATATGGGCTCTCAGAGAAGCCGGGGTAGAGGTTATAACAAATTCTCTTAAAGCTGAGTGTGATAAGCTTAATCCGGTTTTCTTTCATTACATAACTCAGAAAAGACCATATGTAATATATAAATATGCCATGACAATGGATGGAAAGACAGCAACGGATACTGGCAAAAGCCGTTGGATATCCAATGAAACATCAAGAAATATGGTTCAGGATTTCAGAAATGAATTCATGGCTATTATGGTTGGTATAGGAACTGTATTAAAGGATGATCCGCTGCTTAACTGTCGTATAGAAAATGGCAGAAATCCCATCAGGATAATATGTGATTCGCAGCTTAGGATTCCTATGGATAGTCAGATAGTTAAAACTGCCGGTGAAATAAAAACTTATATGGTTGCACAGGCTGAAAATGAAAAACAGCTTCGGCCTAAGATTCGTGAACTGAAAGATATGGGCCTTGGTACTTTGCTTATACCATCAGGAGAAAAATCCAGGATTGATCTGAATAAGCTGATGGATCAGCTGGGTAAAATGCATATTGACAGTGTTCTTCTTGAAGGTGGAGGAACCCTTGCCTGGAGCATGATGGAAGAAGGACTTGTGGATGAAGTGAGAACATTTATTGCTCCGAAAATTTTCGGAGGTTCTGGAAAATATGCGCCGGTTCTTGGGTCCGGAGTAGATGAGACGGAAGATGCACCTCAGTTTAATCTTCAGGAAATCAGTAATATAGACGGTGATATATATGCCAGGTATATAAAGGCCTGACAGATTTGGAGACTTAAATGTTTACAGGTATTATAGAAGAAAAAGGTACTGTAAAAAATATAAAAAAAAGTGACAGTTCCGCCATAATCGAGATTCAGGCAGACATTATAACCCAGGATATTCATATCGGTGACAGCATAGCTGTTAATGGTGTTTGTCTGACCTGTACCGAGTTTAATAAGAAAAGTTTTAAGGCTGATGTGATGAATGAAACCTTAAGTCGTTCATCCCTTGGCAGTCTAAAGTCAGGAAGTCATGTGAATCTGGAAAGAGCCATGAAAGCTGATGGGCGCTTTGGAGGCCACATTGTTTCAGGCCATATTGATGGAACGGGTATCATAACAGGAAAAGAGAAGGATGGAAATGCCATATGGTTCAGCATAGAGACTCCTCCTGATATCCTAAGGCTTATTGTTATGAAGGGTTCCATTGCAATAGATGGCATAAGTCTTACAGTTGCATATGTGGATCAGAAGATATTCAAGGTTTCTATCATACCCCATACCTTAAAGGAGACGATCCTTGATGAAAAGGGAAATGGAGATGTGGTAAATCTCGAAAATGATGTGATAGGAAAATATGTGGAAAAGCTTATAAGTCCAAATAAAAAGACTGATGATAAAGGTTTTGAAAAACTCCTTGTGGAAAATGGATTTATTTAAAGGATTACATGTTGGAGGAAATGATGGATAAAAGATTAAATTCTATCGAAGAAATAATCGAAGATATGAAAAAAGGCGTTCCTGTTATTATACTGGATAATGAAAACAGGGAAAATGAAGGGGATATTATATTTGCGGCTGAATTTGCAACTACCGAAAATGTGAATTTTATGGCTAAATATGCAAGAGGCCTTATATGTATGCCTATGGATGAAAGCTACAGTGAAAAATATAAGCTTCCTCAGATGTGTATAGTGAATACAGATAATCATGCAACGGCATTTTCGGTTTCCATAGATCATGTGGATACAACAACAGGAATCTCAGCTGAGGAAAGAGGTTATACAGCCAGAAAATTTGCTGCTGATGATACAAAAATGGAGGATTTCAGAAGACCGGGACATATGTTTCCGCTGCTGGCTAAAACCGGTGGAGTTATAGAAAGACCTGGACATACAGAAGCCACAGTGGATCTTTGCAAGGCTGCCGGATTAAAACCTGTTGGACTCTGCTGTGAAATCATGAATGATGATGGGACCATGGCAAGACTGGATGATCTGATGGAATTTGCCCATGTTCATAATCTGAAGATTAGTACCATAGAGCATCTTGTGAGATATAGAAAAGAGCATGAAATATTTGTTGAGGAGGTTACCTCAGCAAAGCTTCCTACCAGATATGGAGATTTTGTTATTCATGGATTTATAAATAAGCTCAGTGGGGAACATCACGTTGCTCTGACCATGGGAGATATAAAGCCGGATGAAGATATACTTGTAAGAGTTCATTCCGAATGTCTGACGGGAGATGCCTTTGGTTCTGCCAAATGTGACTGCGGCCAGCAGCTGGATGCGGCAATGAAGATGATAGCTGCTGAAGGAAAGGGCATACTTCTCTATATGAGACAGGAAGGAAGAGGAATCGGACTTATAAATAAAATCCGTGCCTATGCTCTTCAGGACATGGGTAGAGATACAGTGGAAGCGAATGTTGAGCTGGGATTTCCACCTGATCTCAGGGATTATACAATCGGTACCCAGATTCTGGTTGAACTGGGGGTAAGAAAGATGAGACTTCTTACAAATAATCCTGATAAGCTATACGGGCTTCAGGGTTATAACCTGGAAATAGTCGAAAGAGTACCTATAGAAATTGAACCATCTGCTTATGATCTGTTTTATCTTAAAACCAAAAAAGAAAAAATGGGACATATGCTCAGTGATATATAAAGAAGGGAGAATCTGAAATGAAAATTGAAGGAAATGTTGTAGCTGCAGAAGGAACTAAGGTATGTATTATCGCATCAAGATTTAATGAATTTATAGTTTCAAAGCTTGTAAGTGGTGCTGTTGACGGACTTGTAAGACATGATGTAAATGAAGAAAATATCGATACTGTCTGGGTTCCAGGTGCCTTTGAAATACCTGTTATTGCAAAAAAAATATCGAAAACAGGAAAATATGATGCTATAATATGTCTCGGCACAGTAATAAGAGGTGAAACAAGTCACTATGATTATGTCTGCGCTGAGGTTAGTAAAGGCATAGCTCAGGTTAGTCTTGAAGCTGAAATGCCTGTAATGTTCGGTATACTTACAACTGACACAATAGAGCAGGCCGTTGTAAGAGCTGGAACAAAAGCTGGAAACAAGGGTTATGACTGCGCTCTCGGAGCCATAGAGATGATAAATCTTATGAAGAATATCGAGGCGTAATATATAAGGATAGGTTTATGAATTATTATACAGATGAAAATGATCTGAATAAACTAAATAGCATATCACCACAGCAGCCGGGAAACAGGGAAAAGGGTGATGCAGGAGTTCTGGATATTTTTGTAGCTTCTATAATAAAGATAAATAAGCTGGCAGAAATATGTGTTCAGAATTCCGGAAAGTTTGTGACATATGTTTTATTTATGGCTGTTTTAGTAAGCTTTATGTCATATCTTGTACCCACAGCTTCAAGGATTTATTCCTTTGGCGGATTCAACAAGCTGTTTCTTGAAGAATTTCCAAAGTTTACTGTGAATGATGGAATAGTAACTGCTGACAAGAAGTTTGAGATGAGATTCAGTACAGGATATCTTATCATCGACACGGATATAGATGCATTTACAGAGAAGGACCTGGAAGCCACCGGTGTATACATTGCCATATCTAAGAAGTATATTAAGCTGATCAACTATACTAACAGCGATCTGCCTTCAAATTATACGGAGATTTATTCGTATCCTGTGGGTTATATACTTCCTTCCGGACTGGATAATGAAAAGCTGGCTTCTTTGTCTCCGGTTTTCTATTTTTCATACATTGTAGTATTTTTTGTACAGGCTGTACTGGCGGCACTGAAGTATTTGCTCCTTGCGCTTTTATATGCATTCTTTACCAGATCCACTACAGCTATAAGCAAGCTGAGCTTTACCATGAAGGATTCGTTCCATCTTGCTTTCTATGCTGAAACCATAGGTATCATACTGGTAAATGTTAATAAAGCGGCGGGAAGTATAATTCCTTCGTTCCTGATGTCAGCGGCAGGTGTTGTTATTTCAATAGTTGTTATACTGAATGCCATAAAACCACACCTTCCTGATTTAGATGAATTCATGAGTAATCAGGATAAAAAGTAATTATTTATTATTCTTTAGGAATAAGGAGATTTCGTCAGGGGACATGCGGCTGAGAGAGGAATTCTGGTAAGATGCATCCTCAGTTACCTCTTCTCCAAAATAATCCGGTGCTATAAAGCTTTTGGCACCTTCAATATCGGGAAACTCAACCTCGGCATATTTCAGACCTTCAAATTTGTCATGGAATATGTCGAGTTCTATTTTTAATTCATTATATGGGATGATATATCTGGTTTTGGATATTATATTTCCAGAAACCATTTGTGAAAGCTCATCAAATTCATTCTTACTAAGTTCTTTTTCAAACTCATGTCTGGCCAGGAGTCCGCCGGATTTGATAGTCAGAATGTATTTGTCATTTTTTCTTCTTATTCTGACAGCAGGGTCAGCCACAATATAACCCTGATTGATCTCGTTTTTATCAAAAGTACTTAGATCAAAGGGGATGTCATTTACAAGATATTTTCTTTCAATCTCCATTTTAGAATTCCTCCATATATAAACTTCTATAATCTTAACATATTGGATATGTTTTGTAATTGTTTTTATTTTTATTTTGTGGTACTCTTTTAGTTGTTTTTAATTATTGTTAATATGATGATTAGTATTATATAAATCTTAGGAGGAATCTAAATAATGACCGATGAAGAAAAGCAGGCAGCTATGGATAAGGCTTTCGAAAGAAATGTGCCAAATGGCTTTGAAAAGGTAAGTAATGAATTATCCAGCGTAAAGAAAGTAATAGGTGTTATGAGTGGTAAGGGTGGAGTAGGAAAAAGCTTCGTTACTTCCATGATGGCATCCATTAGTAATAAAAAGGGACTAAAAACCGGTATTATGGATGCGGATATAACCGGTCCTTCAATACCAAAGGCTTTTGGTGTTCATCAGAAGGCATTCGCTATAGAGCAGGGAATCCTACCGGTAGAAACTTCTACAGGAATTAAGATGATGTCCATAAATGTTCTGGTTGATAATGAGGCTGATCCTGTAATCTGGAGAGGCCCGGTTATAGCAGGAGCAGTTCAGCAGTTCTGGACTGATGTATGCTGGGGAGACCTGGATGTTCTGTTTATCGATATGCCACCTGGAACCGGCGATGTTCCACTTACTATATTTCAGAGTATGCCTATAGATGGGATCATTGTTGTTACATCTCCTCAGGAACTGGTTGAGATGATCGTGTCCAAAGCTGTAAATATGGCCAGCAAGATGGATATTCCTATCCTTGGTATAGTTGAAAATATGTCATATTTTGAGTGCCCTGATTGTGGTAAAAAGCATGAGATCTTCGGTCATAGCCGTGTTGATGCCATAGCTTCTGCGTTTGGTATAGAAAATACAGCCAGACTTCCAATTGATCCGAAGGCGGCAGAGATGGTGGATAATGGAAAGGCTGAGGAAATTGATTCCAAGTGGCTCAGCGATATGTTTGATTCAATTATGTAACAGAAGTATCATATATTCTATTTAAAATTAGGAGAGGTAAATGTTATGAAGAAGGTTTATATTTTGTTTGCAGATGGTTTTGAAGAAGTTGAGGGACTTACACCTGTTGATCTTCTTAGAAGAGCAGGTATTGAAGTAAAAATGGTTTCTGTTACCGGAAATGAAACAGTAACAGGTTCCCATGGTATTAGTTTTAAGACTGATATGCTTTACTCTGATGAGGTTCTGGAGGGAGATATGATAGTTCTTCCGGGAGGAATGCCAGGTACTACACATCTTAAGGAAAGCCAGGATGTAAAAACAGCTGTAGAGTACTATAACGAAAATGGTAAATATCTTGCTGCTATATGTGCTGCACCTACAGTATATGGTGAGATGGGACTTCTTCATGGTAAGAAGGCAACCTGTTATCCGGGACTTGAAGCAGGCCTTACGGACGCTATGTGGCCAGGGGAAAATGCTTCAGTAGTAACTGATGGTCAGTTTATAACCAGCCGTGGACTGGGAACAGCCATAGACTTTTCGCTGGAAATCATTTCAATCCTTATAAGTAAGGAAAAGGCTGATGAAATAGCTAAGTCTGTGGTATACAAAAAATAAGTAAAATTAAGGTGAAAAAATGCGTAATATAACAATTAGAGATATTCTCAAGATAACAAATGGTTATCTTCAGGGTAATGTAGATGAGTCTTATAGAGAAGATCTTCTCTCAAAAGAAATCCGTGATATAGCAATTGATTCAAGAGAAGTAGAGGATGGACTTCTTTTTGTTGCCTTTAAGGGCGAGAAGGTGGATGCTCATAAGTTTCTTCCGGATGTGGCATTAAAATGTGATGCCATGCTTATTGAAGAATCTGAGGAGGATATAAAGGCGCTTATTGATGGAAAAGAGCTTCCCGATAATAAGGCCTATATAAGAGTGGATTCTACTCTTGATTCGCTTCAGAAAATAGCTGCATATATCAGAATGTTTTATGATAAGCCGGTTGTGGGAGTTACCGGAAGTGTTGGTAAAACAACAACAAGAGAAATGATTACTCATACTCTTAGTTCATCACTCGAGGTATTCCATACAAAAGGAAATATGAATTCCCAGATTGGAGTTCCTCTTACAATTTCACATATTCTGGATGAGAAATCAGATGCAGCTGTGCTTGAAATGGGAATCAGCGAAAACGGTGGTATGAACAAGCTTGTCAATATGGTAAAGCCTGATATTGCCGTATGTACCATGATAGGCGTTGCTCATATTGAGTTCATGAAGACAAAACAGGGCATAATGGAAGAGAAGCTTCATATAGCTGCCCAGATGGATGAAAACGGCGCACTTTTTGTTAATGCTGATGATGAATATCTTTCAAAAGTAGAAGCAGGATTTTCTTTTGATGATGGTTCAAAGCTAAAGTGTAAGGTGTTTAAATTTGGTACGGTCGATAATGCGGATTTCAGAGCTGAGAATATAAGACTTGAAAATGGATATAATACTTATACCTATGTTCATGGAGATACAAGAATAGATGTTAATCTTCATCAGCCCGGAATTCATAATGTATTGAATTCTCTTGTTTCCATGGCTATTGCTGACTATCTAGGTCTTGATCTGATGAAGGCTGCAGCTTCCTTCGAAAGCTTTGAAGGTCTGAGACAGAGAATTATAGAATCAGATAAAGGCTATACTGTAATAGATGATGCGTATAATGCCAGTCCTGATTCTATGAAGGCTGCCATAAATGTCCTTAGCGATGCAGACTGTTCAGGCAGAAAGATAGCAGTTCTTGGAGATATGTTTGAGCTTGGAACCGGTTCAGATGATTTTCATAGTGAAGTAGGAGAATATATTTATAAAAAATATAAAGAAGACATGGATTCATTAGATGAGCTTATCTGTATCGGAAAGTCTTCAGTATTTTATTCAACAAAGCTGGATGCCACGGATGTGATAGTTCATCAGTTTGAGAATAATGAAGAGGCTGCGGATTATCTAAAGGGAATACTTAGTCCTGGGGATATTGTTCTCCTAAAGGCTTCAAATGGTATGCATTTTACTGAAATAGTGAAGGAATTAGTCTGATCCCTGCAGTCGCCTGAATTTATATAGAATAGGAGTATACACTGTAAATATGAGTAAATGGGAAGAAAATGTAAGAAAGGTTGTGCCCTATACACCGGGTGAACAGCCTAAAGATCAGAATGTAATAAAACTTAATACAAATGAAAACCCATATCCTCCATCACCTTTTGTTATGATGAAGGTAAATGAAATGAAGGATGATATTCTTCGTAAATATCCGGATCCTACAGCTGACATGCTGATAGAATCACTGGCAGATTATTATAAGATTGATAAATCAAGTGTTTTTGCCGGAGTGGGATCAGATGATGTTCTGGGAATGATATTTATGACCTTCTTTAAGGGAGAGCTTCCAATTCTTTTTCCGGATGTCACCTATTCCTTTTATCCTGTATGGGCCGACCTTATGGATATTAAATATGAGACGGTGCCATTAAATGATAAATTTGAGATAAATATAGAAGATTATATTAAACCCAACGGAGGTATTGTAATCGCAAATCCAAATGCACCTACAGGTATCCTTCTTGAAAAGGATAAGATCATAAAGCTGTTAGATAACAACAAAGACAGCATAGTTGTTATAGATGAAGCATATATTGATTTTTCACCTGAGGGATCATCATGTCTGGATCTTATATCAAAATATGATAATCTCATAGTTGTAAGAACCTTTTCTAAATCCAGAAATCTTGCGGGACTCAGACTGGGCTATGCCATGGCTGATCCTAAGATTATCAAATATTTAAATGATGTAAAGTTTTCATACAATTCTTATACATTAAATACCTTTACCATCCTGGCAGGTACGGCTGCAATAAGTGACGATGCTTATTTCAGAAAATGTAATGAGAAGATCATAGCTACCAGAGAAAGATTCTCAGAGAAAATTAAGGAGCTGGGATTTACTGTTCTTCCTTCTGATACAAATTTTGTGTTTGCATCCCATAAGGAAAAAGCAGCATCTGATATATTCCAGTATCTTAAAAATAAAGGAATATTTGTAAGATACTTTAATCTTCCGGGAATTGATAATTATCTCAGAATATCCATAGGTCTTGATGAAGAAATGGATAAGCTGCTGGAGGAACTAAATACTTTCTTGACACAGGATTGATATAAAATTATATTTATACATTATACGGATACGTGCAGTCCGTATTTCCCCTATTTATGATATGCTCCCGGAAAGGGAGTAAAATGAATATTATAAAACTAACTGAACAAAAGATTTTTGAAATGCTTGTGTCGGCGGTGGTTAATTATGAGAACAATCAGGATTTACTGAAAACTGTCCCTCACAGAAGAATACTTGATGATATGGCTGTTGTACCTGTCATTTATGATAATGAAAGGATGCAATATGAATATGTAGATTCAGAGTGTCAAAGAAAGCTGGATGTTTCTGATGATTTTCTAATTGATTTTGCCATTGGAAATTCCAGAAGACTATATGGTATTAGTTTTCTGTCACTGAACGATTTTTTAAAAATGATATTAAAAAATCGTTTAGGTTCTGAATGCGGATCTATTAATCTGGATGAATTGGATGATGAATATTCCTGTTTGTTTATTCTTACAAACAGTGTTAATTATTTTGGAGCATCTGTACTTTGTTTTGATAATCTAATGAAGTCTGTCAGCAATGTTTTTAAATCAGATTTTTTTATCATACCATCCAGTATTCATGAATTATTATTACTGCCAACTTTTTTTGAGGATAGGTGTTCCATGTCATTAAAGGATTTGATTCCGCTGGTTAATTCCTCGGTTCTGGACAATAGTCAGGTTCTTTCTGACAAGCTGTATCTTTACAGGGCCTCGGATAATCAAATTGTATTAGCGTAATTTTACATTTTGGCCGTTTTGTAAATTGACTTAACAATACAATCGTCATAAAATTTACTATGGTTTTAGAAATACAATTTTGGAGGTTTTGTACTAATGGCAAAGGGAACAGTTAAGTGGTTTAACAATCAAAAGGGTTATGGATTTATAACAGATGAAGAGGGCAAAGATGTATTTGTTCATTTCTCTGGTTTAAATATGGAAGGATTTAAAACTCTTAATGAGGGTCAGGAAGTAGAGTTCAATCTCACTGATGGAGAAAAAGGACCACAGGCAACTGATGTTACTGTAATTCAGTAACCCAAAACAGATTGACGAAGGACGAAAGTCCTTCGTCTTTTTAGTTGGTTTCCTTGACAAAGCATACAAAAGTTTTATAATAAGGCTTGAAGGTTTTTGTAGGGAGGTGAGAATTTGACGGAGGAATTTATTTCTGTTCAGGATCGTATTATCAGTACGTCTATTGATATAATCAGCGATTCCGGACTCAGCGCGCTTTCATTTAAATCCATCTCTTTGAAAACCAATATTAGCGAGGATCTTTTGTATAAGTATTATCTGAATACAGATGAGATACTTACTGATATAGTAAAATCATTTTTTAAGTTCGATAAAGGTCTGTTTAAAACACTGAGTTCCAAGGAATGCAGTCATGTGGAAAAGATAGAGCTTTATCTTGAAGCTTTTGGTTCTTACTTCAACAGTTATTATTCAATTTCCTGTCTGATCTTACATTATGAAGAGCTTCTTCATAACGCTCATACAAGAGAAATTGTTGAATCCGGCCATATGAGCAGAAGGTTGTTTATGATAGATCTGTTTAATGGTGCCATTGAGAATCATGAGATCAGAACCAACTTAAGTGCTGAACAGCTTACCGATAATGTATTCGGATATATATTTATTAATCTGTTCAACAGAAGGATTATGATCAATAAGCATTCTATAAAAGATGATATGCTGGCATATTTCAGAGGAATGTTAAAAAGTATTAAAGCTATATAACTATATGATTCGGAGGTTATATTATGAGAGTATTAATAGCAGAGGATGATATTGCAAGTGGAAAATTCCTTTCCAAGCTTCTTTCGAGATATGGAGAAGTGGTTCTGGCAACTGATGGAATAGAAGCTGTAGATGAATTTGTTAAATCAGTTACAGAAGGAACTGAATTTGACCTTATCTGCCTCGATATTATGATGCCTCGTATAGATGGATATAAGGCATTACAGTCTATAAGAGATGCAGAAAGAAAGCTTGGTATACCTCGTATATCAAGATGTAAAGTAGGTATGATTTCTGCCCTTGATGAGGACTTTGATGCTTCTTATGCAAGTAATGATTATGATGACTATATTTGTAAGCCAATAGATATTATCAAATTTGACAATATCATTAAAAAGCTTGGGCTTGCATAGATGATATAGTATGAGGATACAATGGATTTATTTGATTATATGCGGCAGGAGGAACAGAAGAAGGATTCACCTCTCGCCAGCAGATTAAGACCTAAAACTATAGATGAATTCGTGGGGCAGGAGCATATCCTTGCCCCCGGTAAACTGTTATACAGAGCTATAAAGGCCGATAAGCTCAGCTCTGTAATTTTTTATGGTCCGCCGGGAACCGGTAAAACAACTCTTGCAATGGTTATTGCCAATACAACCAGTTCTGCCTTTGAAGAATTAAATGCTTCAACCTCAGGTAAAAAGGATATGGAAGCAGTGGTGGAGAAGGCGCAGAACAATCTTGGCATGTATGGAAGAAAAACTATCCTTTTTATTGATGAGATTCATCGTTTTAATAAATCTCAACAGGACTTCCTTCTTCCTCATGTTGAAAAGGGTGTTATAATACTTATCGGTGCCACTACTGAGAATCCTTATTTTGAAGTGAACAGCGCTCTTTGTTCCAGGTCTACCATATTTCAGCTGAAACCCCTTACCAATGAAAATATAGCCGTTCTTATAAAAAGAGCAGTATATGATAAAGAAAAGGGTATGGGAAGCTTTGATGCCGAAATAACTGATGAAGCAGTTAGCTTTCTTGCTGATATGGCCGAAGGTGATGCAAGAAAGGCTCTAAACGCTGTGGAGCTAGGGATTCTTTCCACTGAAAGAAATGAAGATGGAAAGATACTTATAGATTTGGAAGTGGCTCAGGAATGTATTCAGAGAAGAGCCATAAGATATGATAAAAACGGGGATAATCATTATGATATTATCTCTGCCTTTATTAAATCCATGAGAGGTTCGGATCCGGATGCTGCAGTTTACTACCTGGCTAAAATGCTTTATGGTGGTGAAAGCGTTACTTTTATTGCAAGAAGAATTATGATATGTGCTTCAGAAGATGTGGGTAATGCAGATCCAAGAGCACTTGAGGTTGCAGTATCAGCTGCCCTTGCTGTAGAAAGAGTCGGACTTCCGGAAGCCCAGATAATTCTTGCGCATGCAGCTATATATGTAGCAACTGCTCCTAAAAGCAACTCTGTAGTAAATGCAATATTTGCAGCCAATGATGCAGTGAGAAAATACTCTAATGCTGAAGTTCCGGTATATCTCAGGGATGCTCATTATTCCGGAAGTAAAGAACTTGGAGTGGAAGGATATAAATATGCTCATGATTATCCGAAACACTATATTGAGCAACAGTATCTTCCTGATAAACTGAAGGATGAAGTATTCTATCAGCCTGGAGAAAATGGATATGAAAAAGAAATCTCAGAATGGTTCAGATACCTCGGAAAATAAAACAAGTCATTCTTTGATCAGCAGGGTCGTTGCTGTGATTCTGCTGATTATTTTTTTGTGTCTTATTGTATCATTTATATATATGGTAATAACAGGAAGTGAGTATACTTTTTCGATGCTTTTTCTTGTTATTATTTACCCCTTGATAATTTATTTATTTGTGTGGTTAAAAAAAGTGTTTAGTAGAAAAGAGGACTAAATTATGAAAAAGAAAACCGCTATTATCGTGATTATAGCGTCTGTGCTGGTTATTGGAGGAATCATCGCAGCTATTTATTTTCTTAGAAACAGAAGTCTTGGAGGCTATGACAGTAATCTTGTATACGTGGAATCTGTAAGATCCGTAAATGGTCTTCCTTTAGGCAATTCCAGTCGTTTTATGGGAATAGTAGAATCTCAGGATTCTAAAGCTGTTAATAAAGACTCGGATAAAAAGGTAAAGGAAGTATTTGTTAAAGTAGGAGATACTGTTAAAAAGGGAGATAAGCTTTTCAGCTATGATACTGCTGATATGGAGCTTGCTCTTGAGCAGCTTAATATTGAAAAAACAAGTATTCAGAATTCAATAGACAGCCTTAATACTTCCGTTAATGACTACTCAACACAGAAAAGCAATGCTTCAGATCAGAGTGAAGCAGAAAGCTATAATTCTCAGATTAACAGCACCAATTCTTCCATAAAAGAAGAACAGGTTAATCTTGAGAAGAAGGAACTTGAGATAAAGAAGATGCAGGAATCTATAGATAATGCTGTAGTTACTTCTCCTATGAATGGTGTTATTAAAACCTGTGGTCAGCCTGACTCTTTGGGTGATAGTGATGATTCTGATACAGGTATGGATACCGGCTTAGATGGAGAAGATGATTCGGATTCCGATATTGATTTTGGACTTTCTGATAATGATACTGATGTTATAGAAACAGAAGATACTTCAAATGGCTTTGTTACTATAATTGCAGAGGGTGATTATAAGATCAGAGGAATCACAGATGAAATGAATATTCATAATTTTACCTCCGGTACAGCTGTCATCCTCCGTTCAAGAACTGATGAGAGCCAGACCTGGAAGGGTACTATCGAAAAGGTTGATATGGAACCTCGTGGGAATAGTGATAGTGATAGTGATTTTTATGACTCCGGTGAATCTGCATCAAATTATAATTTCTATGTTACACCTGAAAATACAGAGGATATGATCCTTGGACAGCATCTATTTATTGAACTTGATTATGGACAGGGAGAAAAGGTTTCAGGAGTTCAGCTTCCTTCTTATTTCATTATGAAGGAAGAGGATGGAACATATGTATGGAAGCGTGGTGAAGAAGGAAATATCGAAAAAGCCAAGATTACAGTAGGCGAATATGATGAAGCTGCTGATACATATGAGATAACAGAAGGTCTTACTCTGGATGATTATATAGCTTATCCGGATGAAAGAGTAAATGAAGGAGATCCTACCACTACCAATTATGATGATATAACCTATGAAGATGAAGAATCGGATGGTGAAGATCTGGAGGATCTGGATGATGTTGATTCAGAGGATTTTGAAATAGAAGAAGATGAAGATTCGGATTCTTATGAAACAGAGGATGAGGAGTCCGGCTTGGATGATTCGTTTGTTGTAACTGATACAAATGAATCTGACACGGGAGATTCTGCTGAGCAGATTATAAGTGATCCCGGTGTGCAAATAGATAGTCCCGCTGATGTGGACACTGAAAATCAGGGGGAATAATATATGCATCTGCTTGAGCTTAAAAACATATATAAGACATATTCCCAGGGAACAGTGGATGTTCCTGCTCTTAAAGATATTAATCTTACCATTGAAGAAGGTGAATATGTTGCTATAATGGGTCCTTCCGGTTCAGGTAAATCAACCCTTATGAACATTATCGGCTGCCTTGATAAACCCAGCGAAGGCACATATAGCCTTTCGGGGAATGATATAGGCGTAATGAACGATAAAGGACTGTCTGATATCAGAAACAAAGAGATAGGTTTCGTATTTCAGAATTTCAATCTTATGCCGAGACAGAGCGCTCTTCAGAATGTTGAATTACCTCTGCAGTATGCTCATGTACCTCGTAAGGAGAGAAGAGCCCTTTGTGAGCAGGCTCTTATTAAAGTCGGCCTTGAAGACAGAATGTCATTTAAAGCTACTCAGCTTTCCGGTGGACAGAAGCAGAGAGTTGCCATTGCAAGAGCCATGGTAAATAATCCATCTATCCTCCTTGCTGATGAGCCTACAGGAGCCCTTGATTCAAAATCAGGTATTCAGGTAATGGAAATATTCAGACAGCTTCATAACGAAGGTACCACTGTTATTATGATCACCCATGCTGAAGAAATTGCTCAGCATGCAAATCGTATAATCAAAATATTTGATGGCGAGATTATCAGTGATGAAATAAATAATCATGGTGCATCTGCAGTTAATGCAGCATCAAAGCTTTCAATGTTAAGATCAGCCGATGATTTTGATGATTTTGCTGAGGGTGATGAATACGATGAATATGATATAGAGCTTACAAATACTGATGAAGAGAAAGGAGAACAGGAATGAAGAAAAAAATCTTAATTGCTGTGATAGTGCTCCTTGTGGTTGTAGGTGGAACATATTTAGGAATCAGAATATATAAAAACCATAAACAGAATACAAATCCTGTAAGTGTTTATTCTCTTGAGGAATACAGCGACAGCAGCTATTACGAAGAGGATGATGTAAGTACCATGTCCGGTACTGTTTCCTCCAGTGGTACTCAGAAGATATCTCTGGAAAGTGGAAAAAAGGTAAAGGAATATCTTGTTAAGGTGGGAGATCAGGTTAAGCCTGGAGATGAGCTTTTGATTTATGATGAATCTGAAGCAGACCTTACTCTTGAGTCAATGAACAATGATCTGGAATCCACACGTCAGGATCTGGCAGAGGCCTATAGTGATCTGGCAGAGCTTCAGAGAACTAAGCCCGTAGAAGAGACCACTGAAAAAGATACTGAAGCTACTACTGAGAATAAATCTGAAAAGAAGACTACAGAGAAGAAAACAACAGAAAAAAAGACTACTGAAAAGAAGACCACAGAAAAGAAAACTACAGAAGCTACCACGTCGTCTCCTACAGTAAGTCCTTCGCCAACAGTAACACCAACTGTGACACCGGATCCTTCCTTGTCGCCATCTGTTACACCAGATCCTTTGGCAACGCCGACTATTGATCCGGCTCTTGTAACTCCGACTATAGCTCCAACTGAAACTCCGGCTCCGGCTACTACGGAAGCTACTACGGAGAAAAAGAAAAAATCAAAGAAAAAGAAGACTACAGAAGCTACCACAGAAGCTACCACTGAAGCCACAACAGATTCCACAACGGAAGATACATCTGAGGAAGATGATGATAAAGAAGACTCTGATTCAGAGGATGAAAGTTCCCGTGATGATGAAGACGATGACGATTCAGATGGTGAGACATATACAAAATATGAGCTTTCTCTTGCAATCAAGAGAAAGAATGAAGAGATAAGATCTATAGAAAATGATATAGCTAGTCAGGAACTGGCTATCAAGAGAGAAAAAAGAAGCAGAGAAACCGAGAAGATTGTTGCAAGAATTAGCGGAACAGTAACTACTGTTGCAAAAGCCGGTGAAGAAGCTGCAGGCGAGCCTATACTTGTTATAACAGGCAGTGGTACATATATTGCAACTGTTTCTGTTGGAGAGTATGATCTGGCAAAAATGTCTCTTGGAACTGAAGTTTCCGTATACAGCTATGATTCAGGTCTTAGATATCCTGGTAAAGTAGTTGATATTGGAATTAATCCTGTAAGCGAGTCCATGTATCCATTAGTACAGTCGAAATATCCTGTAAAGGTTTCAATAGATGGTTCTGCGAATCTTACAGACGGATCATTTGTAGAGGTGAGTTTGGATACCTCAACCCTCAGTGATATTAATCCGTATCTGGAAGAAGGGATGAAGGCTGCCCAGGAGGAAGAGTATGATCCTCAGTTTGTTGCAGTTTCCACTGCCTCAGATGCTGATGCAATGACTGCGACGGATGTGCCGGATGAAATAGAAGCAGGTCTTGCAACCTCAAATGATGCAATGCTTGATCAGTATGAGGATGAAGAGTTTTTTGATGATGACTTTGAAGATGAATCAGAATATGACGAGCAAAAGAATGATATAGTTATACCGTTATATTTCTGTATGCAGGAAGGTAACAGATATTATGTCCTTAAGAAATATAAGGGCAGATTAAAGAAACAGTATATAAATACCGGTAAGATTTATTATGGTTCAGAGATAACCGTTACCGGAGGAATAGATTCTTCAGACTGGCTGGCATTCCCTTATGATAAGAATGCTGTTGAAGGCAAAGTGTGTGTAGAATCCGAAAGTGATGATCTGTATTAGGAGGAATGACATGATTGAAAATATAAGACTTTCATTTCAGGGTATATTCAGTCATAAGATGCGGTCTTTCCTGACTATGCTGGGTATCATTATCGGTATAGCGGCTATTATAGCCATAGTTTCTACCATCAAGGGTACTAATGATGAAATAAAGAACAGTCTGGTTGGATCCGGTGATAATGTGGTAAATGTAAATATCACTCAGAGTGGTATGGAAGTAAATGCTTCTGACGGCCTTGATTTCAGCAAGCTTCCTATAATAGACGATTCTATGCTGGACACCATAAAGTCCTATGAAAGTGTGGAAGATGCAGCTATATATCACAAGACCAGTATTTATGAAGGTATCAACCACAGTTCGAATCAGCTTTCCGGATGCTATATTTATGGATGTACAAATGACTTTGTCAGACTCAGCAGCTATAAATTAAGACAGGGACGTCTTTTCTCAGATAAGGATTTCAAGGATTTCCGTAAGGTTTGTATCCTGGATTCCAATACGGCTTATGCCTTATTTATGGGAGAAGACCCTATAGGAAATACAATAGAAATAGCAGGAAATCCCTTCGTAGTTGTAGGAATCGTTGATAAGGATGATGATTTTAAACCTATTATCACCAGTATAGATGACTGGTATACCTATTATGGTGAAGAAAACTCCGGGAATATTATAGTACCGGACGCAATCTGGCCTGTACTATTTGCATATGATGAGCCTTATCAGGTTCTTGTTAAAGCTACATCAACTGAAGATATGCAGGATGCAGGTAAAAAGACACAGGATTATCTTAACAGTTATATAAAGTCCACCGGCTCTAATGGTGAAACTGATGATGATCAGGTTAAATATAAAAGTGAGGATATACTCCAGAAGGCAAAGGATCTGCAGGAACTGCAGAATTCCACAAGTACACAGCTTATCTGGATAGCATCCATATCACTTCTTGTTGGTGGTATCGGTGTTATGAATATCATGCTTGTTTCGGTAACTGAAAGAACAAGGGAGATAGGTCTTAAAAAAGCAGTAGGTGCACGTAAGGGTGTCATTCTGGGACAGTTCCTTACTGAGGCATCTGTGCTTACAAGTCTTGGAGGAATACTTGGAGTTCTTACAGGTATTGCACTGGCATATTTCATATCCAATGTTGCTGAGGTGCCTGTGGCCATAAGTGTTCCGGCTATAGTGGTTTCAGTGCTTTTCTCCATGATAATAGGTATCATATTTGGACTTATCCCATCAATTAAAGCGGCAAACCTGAATCCTATAGATGCCCTCAGATATGAGTAATTTGAAGATAACTACTGCTTGAAAGTATCATTCTTCTTTGTTATAATCTTCGAATGAGTAGATTTTAAATAACTGAAAGGACAATTATTATGAGTTTATTAAAAGAATGGCGAGATCATGCATATGGTC
Organism: uncultured Lachnospiraceae bacterium; assembly: GCA_902795855.1. GTDB lineage: Bacteria > Bacillota > Clostridia > Lachnospirales > Lachnospiraceae > Eubacterium_Q. The sequence continues at coordinate 1,048 of CADBMW010000212.1, read as the reverse complement.
TTGATGACAGGACCCCTGAAGGAAAACAGTTCTGGCTTAACTATTTTCAGATAGAAAAGGGGATATATGAACAGCTTCTGAAGGAGCCGGAACAGGTTATTACCGGTACTGTTAAAGAGCTTGCAGAAAAGTATGAAACAAATATTGAGACTATGATAGGTTTCCTTGACGGAATCGATGACAGTCTTAAGGAGTCAAATAATCTGGATGACGTAACCGAGGATTCACAGGTTACTATTGATATGGATCTGGAAAAGCTGTATATGAACATGGTTGGCTGCAATGCTGAGTGGTTATATACACTTCCTGAATGGGATAATATATTTGATAAGGCTAAGAGAGATGCTCTTTATAAAAAAGAGAAGACATCTCATACTGTAGTAAAAGCCCCTAAGATCGGACGAAATGATCCATGTCCATGTGGAAGTGGTAAGAAATATAAAAAGTGCTGTGGCGCGTAATCAGTGGGGTGAGCGAAGGCTCACCCTGTTTTAAACTATATTGCTTTTAAGGTATAGAAAATGTTTACAGAAGAACAAGGAATGGCGATCGAATGGAATAAAGGACCTTTGCTTGTACTTGGTACTCCCGGATCAGGTAAAACCACTGTTATCATAAATCGGATCAACAATCTGATATATGGTTATAATGTGCTGCCATCCAATATCCTTGTTATAACATTTACCAAAGCTGCGGCGAATTCAATGAAGGAAAGATTTCTTGATCTTACAGAACTGGAGGATACAAGGGTAAGATTCGGAACTTTTCATTCTTTTTTTTACTGGATCATTAGAACTGCTTATTCCAACAGAGGTGAGCTGAAGGTTATATCCGAAGGGGATAAAAGACAGGTTATTAGAAGTATTCTTCTTGAAATAAACAGGGAGTTATATGATAATGACGAGATTATTTCCAATGCCATCAGTCAGCTTTCTGTTATAGCTTCTGATATGATCCATATTGATAATTATTACAGCACCAGTATGTCGCAAAGTGACTTCAGGTTAATGTACAATAAATATCAGCAATATAAGAAGGATAATGGACT
>CADBMW010000211.1 GCA_902795855.1 uncultured Lachnospiraceae bacterium | reverse complement strand
TAGGATTGCGAGAATTTCGTAAGAAATGGAGCAATCCGTATGTCATATGGTGTCAAAAGGTACTTTTGACACCCACATCATTATATACAATATATAAACAACAAAGTAGAAAGGAAAACAGAATGGAACGTAGATTTTTTACATCGGAGTCTGTAACAGAGGGACATCCGGATAAAATATGTGATCAGATATCAGATGCCATATTGGATGAGCTGATCAAGCAGGATCCTAACAGCCGTGTGGCTTGTGAAACAACCTGTACCACAGGACTTGTGCTTGTAATGGGCGAAATCACAACAGAGGCTTATGTGGATATTCAGAAGGTTGTCAGAGAAACTGTCAGAGAGATTGGTTATGACAGAGCTAAATACGGCTTTGACTGTGATACATGTGGAGTGATAGTTGCCATCGATGAGCAGTCAGCAGATATTGCCATGGGAGTTAATAAGGCTCTTGAGGCAAGAGAAAATAAAATGTCAGATGAGGAAATAGAAGCCATTGGTGCCGGAGATCAGGGACTTATGTTCGGATATGCAACTAATGAAACTCCAGAGCTTATGCCTTATCCTATATCACTGGCTCACAAGCTGGCATTAAAGCTTACTGAGGTAAGAAAGAACGGAACTCTGAATTATCTGAGACCTGATGGAAAGACACAGGTTACCATAGAATATGATGAAGAGGGCAAGCCTTTCAGAATTGATACAGTAGTTCTTTCAACCCAGCATAGTGAGGGAGTAACACAGGAAAAGATACATGAAGATATCAAGAAGTATGTATTCGACGTTGTACTTCCTGAAGATATGATAGATGAGAATACAAAATATTTCATTAATCCTACAGGTCGCTTTGTTATAGGAGGACCTAACGGAGATTCCGGACTTACAGGAAGAAAGATAATCGTAGATACCTACGGCGGATATGCACGCCACGGCGGCGGAGCCTTCTCAGGAAAGGATCCTACAAAGGTTGACCGTTCAGCTTCCTACGCAGCAAGATATGTGGCAAAAAATATAGTGGCAGCAGGTCTTGCAGATAAATGTGAGATACAGCTTTCATATGCCATCGGTGTTGCAAAACCAACTTCCATAATGGTAGACACCTTTGGAACCGGAAAGCTTTCAGATGAAAAGATTGTGGAAATCATAAGAGAGAACTTCGACCTCAGACCGGCAGGAATCATAAAGATGCTGGATCTCAGAAGACCAATCTACAAAAAGACAGCTGCTTACGGACACTTCGGACGTACAGATATCGACGTACCATGGGAACACACCGACATGGCAGACAAACTGTCCGCCTACCTGGCATAGCAATAGTCAAAAATGAGTCAAAAGGGACGTTTCTGTTTGACTCATTTTGCGATATAAATTATAATCAGAAATAGCTGTCAAAGGGACAGCAGTATTCGAATCGATTGAGGGGTAGACACATATGAAAAATATGCTAAATTTCAAAAACTTCTCGGCTGAAGAGCTTATGGAAATACTTGATATAGCTCAGGATATGAAGAAGAATCCCGATAAATATGCCGATAGTCTGAAAGGAAAGAAGCTTTATTCTCTGTTTGAGAAAACATCAACCAGAACATTTCTTTCATTTGCAACCGGAATTACTGAGCTGGGGGGAACTTATTTCAATCAGCTGTGGGAGGATTCCAATTTCGTACTTGGAGAGCCGGTTTCCGAAATCAAATATGTTTGTAGAAACGTTGATATCATCATGGCTCGTCTTGTTAAGAATGAGACAGTTGAGCTTTTCGGTGAAAATGTTACAGTTCCATTTATAAATGGATGTGACAGTTCCTATCACCCATGCCAGATACTGGCGGATGCGCTTACTATTATCGAAAAGTTCGGAAATCTTGAAGTTGAGTTCATGTATATCGGTGCAAAGAATAATGTGTTCAATTCACTGGTTGAATTCTTTGCAAAGATGAAGAAGGGAACAATATACGGACTTACACCCCTTGTAAATAATACTGCATGTGGTCCTGAATTCTACGAAGAGGCGAAGGCTACAGGACACTATGTTGAACTTGATCCTTCCATGACCATGCAGGAAGCACATGAATATGCTAAGAAGATGCATGTTATCTATACAGATACATGGGTTGATATGGAATTCTTCAACAACACGGCATATCAGCAGCAGAAGGAAGAAACTCTTGCGAAGATGATGCCTTATCAGATCAATGATGAATTCCTTGAAGGAAGCAATGCCATAGTATTCCATGACATGCCTATGCATGTTGGTTTTGAAATTTCAGAAAGCGTTGAGAAAAAGCATATGGAAACAATTCTTGACGAAGCAGAAAACAGACGCCATGCTGAGAAAGCGGTTATGTATTATCTGCTGAAAAAATGCTAAATAAGTTAATAGAAAGATGACGTGTGTTTCACACGTCATTTTTGCGACAGGAGGAAATATATGAAACATTTAATAGATCCTATGGATTTATCCCTGGAGGAACTGGATGATATACTTGAGCTTGCGGAGAAAATGTATGATGATCCCGAGAAATATGCAGAGGCAGGAAAGGGAAAGAAAATAGCTACTCTTTTCTATGAACCTTCAACCAGAACGAGACTCAGCTTTGAGTCAGCGATGCTGGACCTGGGTGGAAATGTTATAGGCTTTTCATCAGCTACAGATTCTTCTGTATCGAAGGGTGAAAGCGTTGAGGATACTGTCAGAACAGTGGGCTGCTTTGCGGATGTTATAGCCATGAGACATCCTAATGAGGGTGCTCCAAAGCTGGCTTCCATGTTCTCGCCGGTTCCGGTCATTAATGCCGGTGACGGAGGTCACAATCATCCTACCCAGACCCTTACGGATCTCGTAACTATCAGAAAGGAAAAGGGAAGACTTGATAACATGGTAGTGGGACTTTGCGGCGACCTGAAATTCGGCCGTACAGTTCATTCCCTCATTAAGGCCCTTTCAAGATATGAAGGTATAAAATTTGTACTCATTTCTCCTCAGGAGCTTAAGGTTCCGGACTATATAATATCAGAAGTTATCGGACCTGCCGGTCTCGAATATGAAGAGGTTACTTCCCTGGAGGAGAACATCGGAAAGCTGGATATCCTCTATATGACCAGAGTTCAGCGAGAAAGATTCTTCAACGAAGCTGATTACGTCAGATTGAAGGATACCTACATTCTGGATACAAAAAAGATGAAGCTGGCAAAGGAGGACATGATAATTCTCCATCCACTTCCAAGAGTAAATGAAATCTCACCGTCGGTAGATAACGACCCGAGAGCATGCTATTTCCGACAGGTTAAGTATGGTAAGTTTGCGAGAATGGCACTGATCAGCCGACTCATCGGCCTGGATGTTTAAACATTTTTATCGTAAAGAGGAAAGGTAAAAGAAATGAAAATAGACAGTATTCAAAATGGTATAGTTCTGGATCACATTACCGCAGGAAATGCTATGAAAATCTATTATGACCTGGGGCTGGATGCACTGGACTGCAGCGTGGCAATGATGCAGAATGTGAAGTCCGAAAAAATGGGTAAGAAGGACATAATCAAGGTTGATAAGGATGAATATGATATAAACCTGGACGTTATCGGATATATCGATCCGGGAGTAACGGTAAGCATAATAAAAGATGGTGTTACCATAGAAAAGAAAAAGGTAGACCTTCCGAAGAGACTTATAAATATAAAGAAGTGCAAAAATCCGAGATGCATTACAGCTATTGAACCAAACATTCCACATATATTCAATCTTACAGATGAGGAAAACCGTATCTACAGATGTGAATACTGTGAGTCGAAGTAAGCAGATGATAGAAGAAAGAGTAAGGAAGCTCTTTAAGTCGGATTAATGCTGAATGTGGAACTGATGAAAGAAGGAAAAAATATGTTGCCCCAAAAAACATTTTCGGCTTCATCATTTTTTAAGATGAGCCTCGTTTTAATTCTGATATTCATTTTGTCTTTCGGTATGGTGATCGGAGGCAGAAACAGTTTAATTCCGGACCAGGTGCAGGCTGCGGGAAAGATAGAGATTACGCTTTCAAAGAAAGCATTTTCATATAACGGCAAAACTCAAAAGCCCGGAGTCAGCGTTAAATATGACGGAAAAAAACTGGGTAAAAATGATTACAGCCTGACCTATTCAAAGGGCATGAAAAATGTAGGAAAATACTATGTCCAGGTTAACCTGAAGGGCAGCTACAGTGGAAGTAAAAAAGCTTATTTTTACATAGATCCTCAGCAGACAAAGATAACATCTCTTACTTCTGCTTCCCAGGGATTTGATGTGAGCTGGGAGAAGGTGAATAAGCAGATAACCGGATATCAGATAAGCTACGTCGTAGCAGATTCTGGCACAGACCCGGTGATAAAGACTGTTAAGGGAAATGAATCGGCCAGCATTACAGGACTTCAGGCTTCGACAAGATACTGTGTAAAGGTCAGAACCTACAAGGAAGTAAAGAAGAAAAAATATTATTCCTACTGGTCATCTGCCAAATATGTAAATACGAAGAATGGTGAGAATGTATACACCTTCAGAAATAAGGACCTTAAGGATCAGCATTATCAGAAGCACGGCAAAGAAATGGGCTTTGCATCTGCTGATGATTACGAGGCAGCAGCGTCGGCAGTGGTCACAAATCCGGCGGCACTTCATAAGCTGGAAAAGGAAGACGGAGACCATTGCTATTATGTGGAAGCTACAAATGAATTTGTGGTGGTATCCGCAGACGGATATATAAGAACTTATTTCAAACCGGACAAGGGTAAGGCATATTTTGACAGCCAGTAAATAAACTTGTGGTAAGTTTTAATAAAAGATAATCAGGGAGTTACAAAATGATAAAAGCAGAGAATCTTTCAATGGTATATGGGAAAGACTTCAAGGCAGTCGACAATTTATCATTCGAAATCAAACCGGGGGAAATAGTAGGCTTCGCCGGACCAAATGGTGCAGGCAAAACCACCTGCATAAAAATGCTTACTGGTATATTAAAGCCCACAGAGGGCAGAGCAACCATAAATGGATTTGATATAGTGAAGGATCCCATACCTGCAAAGGAAAGCTTTGCATATATAGCAGATAATCCTGATATACTGCTTCAGCTTACTGGTATAGAATATATAAACTATATTGCAAATCTTTATAAGGTGCCACTTGATAAAAGAGAGGACAGAATAAATGAACTTGCTGAGCGTTTCGGAATAAAGGACAGCCTTGGACGTCCCATGAAGGAATATTCTCATGGTATGCGTCAGAAGACCATGGTCATAGCTGCCCTGATTCATAATCCGCCGGCATGGATACTGGACGAACCTATGACGGGTCTTGATCCTACAGCTGCTTATGAACTGAAGGCTATGATGAAAGAACATGCAGAGAAGGGGAATGCAGTTCTTTTTTCAACCCATGTTCTTGAGGTTGCGGAAAAGCTGTGCGACAGGATCATGATAATCAATCATGGAAAGAATCTGTATCAGGGAACCGTTGAGAATCTGGCGTCTCAGCATCCCGGAAAAGATCTGGAAGCTATTTTTATCGAAATGGTTGGGGGACATATGGGGTAATGCTGCTAAGCACGACCCTGCAAAAAATGCACTAAAGGGAGTAATCCATAATTAAGCTATGAATTTTAGAAGTATCAGAACTCTTACAGGCATCCTCTCAAAAAATTCTGAGATGCAGATGCCTGAAAAAACTCTTTATAAAGTGCTGGCACTTATTGCAGCGCTGGGAATCATGATTCCATGTTGTGTAATAGTTGGCTTTATAAGCTATGTAATGACAGAGGCCCTGCTTGAAGCAGGCAGCCCCGGGGGAGGAATGTTATTCGAATTGCAGATTTTATCTGCATTTTCGATGGTATTCGGAATACTGGTAATTTTCAGCATTATGTTCTTTTCATCTGACAGGGAGCATTTTGTAACATTACCCATCCCTGCGCATCATCTGATGATGTCAAAATTCTTCTTTGCATATTTTGCAGAGAGTGTCATGGAATTTATGATCCTAATAGCAGTATTCATCGGATATTTTCTGGCCATAGGCAAAAACCTGGGAGTGGCCAGGGCCTTAAATCCGGTAGGAATCGTGGCATCAATCATAGGAACCGCATTAATACCCATGGTTCCTATGATTTATTGTGCTATTTTCAGCCTTATATTAATGGCCTGTCTCAGCAGAGTTAAAAGCGCAGGTATATTCTACAGATTGTCTAGCATATTCCTGCTTATATTTGCGGCACTTTTCGTTTATTCCCTGAAGGGTATAGGCGAAATAAATATGGAGAATTATGTGGAGTCTTTGGGAAGTGGCGATAATACATTTCTCAGAACTCTGAATATTATCTTTTTCCCGGTGCCTTGGTTGTCAGATGCCATAAGCAAGGGAAGTATTCTCCTTTTACTTATATATCTGGTGGGCAACGTCTCACTTCTGGTGATGCTGTATTTTCTGGGAAAGGCCCTGTATCAGAAGGGACTTTATACTGCGGCATCTCTGGGATCAAGTAAAAAATCCCAGATTAAGTCAAAGGATATAGTGGAGCAGTCCCAGCTGAAGACCAGCCTTATGAAGGAGATAAGAGTAATCCTTAGGACTAAGGCGTTTTCGGGAAACTGTGCCTATATAAATATCATCTGGCCGGTGGGAATCTTCATGCTTTTCCACTTTACCAAGGATAAGGGATTTATGGCTGATTTCATACAGATGTATCAGTCGGGAAAGGACAGGGCAGAAATGATACTGGTGGTCTCTGTGATTGCCATAGCTTTTATCGCCACTGCACTTAATTCTCTGGCATCAACAGCATTTACCAGAGAGGGACAGCACCTCAGCCTGATCAAGTATATTCCGGTTCCCTATGGAACACAGATTATGGCCAAGGCACTGGTAAGTCTGATATTTACATATCCCATGCTTGTTCTTACTGACATTATAATATGTATATATATGAAAGTAGGAATCCTTGAAATGCTATTTTTCGCGGTGCTTATGTTCATGGCCCATGTGCTCTCCATTATGATAGGAATGGGGCTGGACAGCACGGCACCTTATGTGGAGTGGGATGATGAGTACAGCGCCTTAAGAGGAAATCTGAATGTGTTCTTCAATATGGCCATAATGATGGTTCTGACACTTGTGGTGGGGCTTCTGGGAGTTCTTCTTTACGAAGTTCTGAAGCTTCCGATAACAGCCTACAACATACTTATATTTATAATTCTGGCTGGTGCAACTGTTCATTTTGGCATGACTGCACCGCCCCGAATCATTAAAAATTTAGACAATATTTAGTAACAGTTTTGTAATAAAACTTTACAAACTCAGAATTTATGCTATAATGTTATAGTTATTATGATTTTACGTAAACCAAATCAGGGAAGTTTATTCTATTATGGAACAATATGTAATAAGAGGTGGTAAGCCTCTTGAGGGAGAAGTTGTTATAGCCGGAGCAAAGAATGCCGCACTTGGTATACTTGCTGCTGCAGTAATGACTGACGAAAAAGTTTTAATAGAGAATGTACCTTATGTATCCGATACAAGAACCTTACTTAAGGCTATTGAAAATATCGGAGCCACCGTAGAGTATAAGGACAGACATACTGTAGTCATCTGTGGAAAGGGTATCCGTGAGAGACAGCCTGTAGATGATGAGTATATCCGCAAGATCAGAGCTTCATATTATCTTATAGGAGCTTTGCTTGGAAAGCATAAGTATGCAAATGTTGCACTGCCAGGTGGTTGTGATATAGGAGCACGTCCTATAGATTTGCATATCAAGGGATTTGAAAAACTTGGCGCTAAGACTGACATAGTTCCAGGTGGAAGCATCGTAGCTGAAGCTGAAGAACTTCGTGGTGCACACATTTATCTGGATACTGTTTCTGTCGGAGCAACTATAAATATAATGCTTGCAGCATCCCTTAGTCCGGGAAAGACTACCATAGAAAATGCAGCGAAGGAACCACACATAGTTGACGTGGCAAACTTCCTGAATACCATGGGAGCAAATATAAAGGGTGCAGGTACTGATGTTATAAGAGTCCGTGGAGTTGAGAAGCTTCATGGTGCAGAATATTCCATCATTCCTGACCAGATTGAAGCCGGGACATTTATGGCTATGGCTGTTGCAACACGTGGAAATATCCTTATCAAAAATGTTATCCCTAAGCACTTGGAGGCTATTTCTTCCAAGCTGGTGGAAATGGGAGCTCATGTTATAGAGTATGATGATTCTGTAAGAGTTATGGCTGATGGTGCCCTTAAGGCAACTCAGATTAAGACTCTTCCATATCCGGGATTTCCTACGGATATGCAGGCTCAGATGGCTGCTGTACTTGCACTTTCAGAAGGAACAAGTATCGTAACCGAGAGCATATTTGAAAACCGTTTCAGATATGTGGCTGAGCTGGCAAGAATGGGTGCAAAGATCAGAGTCGAAGGTAATTCGGCTATCATATCGGGAATCAAGAATTATAGCGGAGCCAGACTTCTGGCATCTGACCTGAGAGCGGGAGCGGCTCTTGTTATAGCAGCTCTTTCGGCTAACGGGGTAAGTACTATAGAAGATATCCAGTATATCAAACGTGGATATGAAGATTTCGATGAGAAGATCAGAGCACTTGGCGGTATCATGAATATTGCCAAGGATGAAAAAGAGGTTCAAAAGCTCAAATTAGTAGCTGTTTAAATGAAAGATGATGATGAATAGAACCGGGGGATGAGAAATGCCACCGGTTCTATTCATTTTTGGAGATGGCATTTATCTTGCTTTACGAACTGTTACAATTGTGTTACAATGCTAAGAAGCGCTTTGTAATGCTTCGACTTTGTATAAAAAGTTTCATTAGCTTAAATGCAAAGTGCTGAACTTAAAAAGCGAAAGGGAGACAAAACTATGGCAAAAAAACCTTATTACATTACAACTGCGATAGCTTATGCATCCGGTAAGCCTCATATAGGCAATACTTACGAGATCGTTCTTGCAGACAGTATAGCCAGATATAAGAGATTTATTGGTTATGACGTAAGATTTCAGACAGGAACAGATGAACACGGACAGAAGATTGAAACAAAGGCCTTCAAGGAGCTGAACACTCCAAAGGAATTCGTAGATGAGAAGGCAGCAGAGATAAAGCGTATCTGGGATCTGATGAATACCTCATATGACAAATTCATCAGAACTACAGATGCAGATCATGAGAAGCAGGTTCAGAAGATATTCAAGAAGCTTTATGATAAGGGAGATATTTACAAGGGTTCCTATGATGGACTTTACTGTACACCTTGTGAGTCTTTCTGGACAAAGTCACAGCTTGTTGACGGATGCTGTCCTGACTGTGGAAGACCGGTTAAGGAAGCTTCTGAGGAAGCATATTTCTTCAAGATGAGTAAATATGCTCCAAAACTTATTAAATATATTGAGGACCATCCTGAATTCATTCAGCCTGAGGCAAGAAAGAATGAGATGGTAAATACTTTCCTGAAGCCGGGACTCCAGGATTTGTGCGTTTCAAGAACATCATTTAAATGGGGAATCCCTGTAGATTTCGATCCAAAGCATGTTGTATATGTTTGGATAGATGCACTTTCAAACTATATCACCGGTCTTGGTTATGATGCAGATGGAAACCATGGCGATAACTTCAAGAAGTATTGGCCAGCGGATCTTCATCTTATTGGAAAGGACATACTCCGTTTCCATACCATTTACTGGCCTATCATGCTTATGGCTCTGGATGTACCTCTTCCAAAGCAGGTATTTGGACATCCATGGCTTCTTCAGAGTGATGGCAAAATGAGTAAATCCCGTGGTAATGTACTCTACGCTGACGACATGGTTGATCTCTTCGGTGTAGATGCAGTGCGTTACTTCCTGCTTCATGAGATGCCATTTGAAAACGATGGCGTGGTTTCATGGGAGCTGTTAATCGAGAGAGTTAATTCAGATCTTGCAAATACCCTTGGAAATCTTGTAAACAGAACTATATCCATGATAAATAAATACTTCGATGGAGCTGTTACAAGAACTGGTGTTTCTGAGGAAGTGGATGATGATCTGAAGAGAGTTGTAGGAGATACAAGACTCAGAGTTAACATCTGCATGGATAAGCTTCGTGTAGCTGACGCTATGACAGAGGTATGGAATCTCTTCAAGAGATGTAATAAATATATAGATGAAACTATGCCTTGGGTACTTGCAAAGGATGTGGACAAGGCAACCAGACTTAGTGAGGTTCTTTACAACCTGGTAGAGAGCATTACTATAGGTGCTTCACTGCTTGAGTCATTTATGCCTGAGACATCAGCTAAGATACTCAGCCAGCTGAATACAGCAAAGAGAAGTGTTACAGAGATGGGACAGTTCGGACTTTATCCTTCAGGAAACAAGGTAACAGACAGTCCTGAGATTCTCTTTGCCAGAATAGATGCAAAGGAAATGCTTGATGAGATCGAAAAGAGATTTCCATCAGTAGATCCTGAACCAGAATTCGATCCTGAAGAGGAGAAGAAAAAGGAAGCTGCAAGAAAAGAAGCAGAGAGAAAAGAGCCTGCTAAAGTAGAAGCAGTTCAGAAAGCTCTTCTTACAATAGATGAATTTGACAAGATGCAGCTTCAGATAGGTGAAGTTCTTTCCTGCGAGGAAGTTCCTAACTCAAAGAAGCTTCTCTGCTCACAGGTTAAGATTGCAGGAAAGACACTGCAGATCGTATCCGGAATCAAGAGCTACTACAAAGCTGAAGATATGGTAGGAAAGAAGGTTGTAGTAATAACAAACCTTGCACCTGCAAAGCTTGCAGGAATCGTATCTGAGGGAATGCTGCTCTGCGCAGAGGATGACGAAGGAAGACTGGCACTGCTGACAGCAGACAAAGATGTACCTGCCGGTTCCATGATCAGCTAGGAAAAACGAAATCTCGACTCGCGCCGGAAAAGGCGCTCGCTGAGAATTGTTTTTCCTTAATGAGAGTTAACGAAGGTAAAAATGAGTCAAAAGGGACGTTTCTGTTTGACTCACGATTGCGGTGGTTTTATGTATAAGATGAAGAAATACATTTGCATAATAATGATGCTGGCGATGGTCCTGGGGCTGACGTCCTGTGGAAACAGTTCTTCACATTACAGTGCGTATGTGAAGAGTCTGATAAATGCCAATTACCTTGGTATTACCTCGGACTATGTGAAGCTTACGGGATCTGACAGCGCTGATGCGGAAGCTCTGTATCTTCAGAATGTAACAAGACTTGCAGATAATCTGTCTGAGTTTTATGGGCTGGATATATCCGGCGATCCTGAACTGGCACCTGCCATGGTGGACCTTTCCAAGCAGATTTACAGCAAGGTCAAGTTCAGTGTCAGTGATGCTTACATGGACAATAACATTAACTATGTTGATGTGACTATTTATCCCATCAATATTCTGAATCAGACTAATGAAGATGTATATGCATATGTTGAAAAATTTAATACAGCTGTAGCCAATGGCGAATACAACAATTATACAAAGGAAGAGTATGAATATGAGTTTGCCAGTGGAATCATAGGAATTCTCGCAGGTGCCATAGATGAGATAGAGTACCAGGATCCCAAGACAGTAACCATGAGGATCATTACCTCTGAGGATACTTACTATGTGGGAAATGAGGATTTCAGAAATCTTGATATGGCCGTGCTTGCAACTGATACAGAGGCCATGAATAAGGTATATAAGGATATGGATACAGCTTCACCATCTGATTCAACCTCGGAGACCGGAGCAGAGGCTGAATAGTAAAATGAATAATCGTGTAATAGGGGCGGTTCTGAGTTAATCAACTCAGAACCGCCTTTTGACTCAGTTATATAAGTGTGGTATAATAATTCAGATTGTTGTCATGTAGGCTGGAGAGGTTTCTCCGGTAAGTTGAGACAATTTGAAGGGAGATAAATAAAATGTGTGGAATAATAGGATATACAGGGAATCAGCCAGCAAAGGATATACTTATAAATGGGCTTAAACAGCTGGAGTACAGAGGATATGACAGTGCCGGTATTGCGGTTCTGGATAAGGATGCCGGCTTCATTATGAAGAAGAAAACCGGTAAGGTGGCTGAGCTTGAAGCTGCAGCAGCAGAGGATAAGACAGAGGCTACCTGCGGAATCGGACATACCAGATGGGCTACCCATGGTGGTGTTACAGAGACGAATGCTCATCCTCATAATCAGGGTTCTGTTACCATCTGTCACAATGGTATCATCGAGAATTACAAGGAGCTTACCACAGAATATGGTTTAAAGAAGCTTCTTAAATCTGAAACAGATACCGAGGTTGTGGCTGCGCTTCTGGATCAGTTCTATGAGGGAAATCCTTATAAGACTATCAAGAGAGTTGTGGATCTTCTGGCAGGATCATTTGCGCTGTGTATTATGTTTGAAGATCAGCCCGGCAAGATATTTGCCATCAGAAATGTAAGTCCTATGGTGGCTGCAGCCTTCGACGGCGGTTCCATCATTGCATCTGATCTTACTGCAGTTATTAACTTCTCAAAGAAATATTTTGTAGTTCCGGAATATCATATACTCACTCTTTCAGAAAGTGGTATACAGGTTCAGGATCTTAAGGGAAGAGCAGTTGAACCTGAAATTCTTGAGGTTAACTGGGACATTACATCAGCTCAGAAGGGCGGATATCCTCACTACATGCTGAAGGAGATAAATGAACAGCCGGAAGCACTTGAGAGAACTATAGCTCCTAGAATTCAGGACGGACTTCCATATCTTCTGGATGACGGAATAGATGATGCCATTCTTAAGGAATTAAAGGATATAGTAATAGTTGCCTGCGGTACGGCAATGCATGCGGGAATGGTTGGAAAGTCACTTATTGAGTCTAAGCTCAGAATTCCAGTTACTGTTGAAATTGCATCAGAATTCAGATACAAGGATCCTATAATTGATTCATCAACTCTGGTTATAGTTGTATCCCAGTCCGGTGAAACTATAGATACACTTGAGGCCCTCAGACTTGCAAGAAAGAAGGGCTGCAAGGTTCTTTCAGTAGTAAATGTCAAGGGTTCTACCATAGCCCGTGAAAGTGATTATGTTCTTTATACTCATGCAGGTCCTGAGATAGCAGTTGCCAGTACAAAGGCATACACAGTTCAGATTTCAGCTATGTATCTGCTGGCTGCAAGACTGGGCTATGTAAGAGGTATCATGTCAGAGGAAGAGACGAAGGAGTTCATCAAAAAGCTTTCCGAAGTTGGAGAGATCATGAAGAGAACCATCGATGCTTCAAATGATATCAGAATGATCGCAAATCATATCAAGAAAGCACCTGATGTATTCTACATCGGAAGAGGAATAGATTATACTATGAGTCTGGAGGCTTCACTTAAGCTGAAGGAGATATCATATATTCATGCTGAGGCTTATGCTGCCGGCGAGCTGAAGCACGGAACCATAGCACTTATATCCGAGCAGGTTCCTGTTATAGCTATTGCAACAGAAGATCATGTATATGCAAAGGTTATCTCAAATGTGCGTGAGGTTAAGTCCAGAGGAGCTTATGTAATACTTATAAGTCAGGAAGGAAAGACCGAAAGCGAAGAAGTATGCGATAAGCAGATTTACATTCCTAAGGTTGACAGTACCTTCGGTGTATTTGCCACAGCTGTTATACTTCAGCTCATAGCTTATTACACATCTGACGCCAAGGGACTTGATGTTGACAAGCCAAGAAATCTTGCTAAATCAGTTACAGTAGAATAGGATTGAAATTCTATTTTAAAGATAATTTTTAAGTGCATAAACATATATTATATGTTAAAATAAATTCTGGTTTTATAGAATAAAACATGGCATATGAAAGGGGTTTTATACAATGGATTTAGAAATCAAAACAGTGTCATTCGGTGGATATGATAAGAAGGCTACAGAGAACTATATAATGGAACAGCAGAAGAAATATGAAAATGAGATTGCACAGCTCAGAGAAGATGCTGCAAAGCTCAGTGAAGCTGTTAAGGGCCTTCAGCAGATGCGTGAAGCTAACATGTCAGAATCCAAGAGCACAATAGATGAGCTTCAGGGCGTTAATGAGGAAATGAAAAATGAAGTAACAAGACTCAGAAGCGAGCTTGAGGTTTATAAGGAAAAAGAGCGTGAGTCAGCATCAAGATATGAGTCCATTTCAAGAACTCTTCTTGCCGCAAGAGAAAATGCTGATGCACTTACACAGAAGACATCTGAAGAATGTGAAGCTAAGACAGCTGAGACTACAGCTCAGTGTCAGGCTATGATTGAAGAAACAACAGCTAAATGCGAACAGCTTAAAAATGCTACTGAGACAGAGTGTGACAGACTTCTTTCACAGACTCAGAGCAGCTGCCAGGAAAAGAGAGAGACAACATTTGCTGAGTGCGAGAGCCTGAAGAAGAAGACAAAGGAAGAGACTGACAGACTTACTCAGGAAACAGAGGCTCGTCTCAGTGCACTTACACATGACACAGAAGAGAGATGCAACAATCTCAGTGCTCAGACAGAATCTGCCTGTGCAAGACTTAAGGAAGATACCATCACAGAATGTGACAGACAGAAGGCTGAAACAAGAGAAGAAATCCGTCAGAACAGAACACTTGTTAAGAAGGAATTTGATTCCATCGGTAATTTCATGGCTCAGCTTCAGAATGCACTTAAGGAAGTTACATCAGCTGTGGATGATACAAAGAAACTTACAGACAGCGCATTTTCAGATCTGAACGCTGCAAATGCACAGGCTGTTGTGGAAACTGAAGAGGCTGTAGAAGCAGAGTAGCCTCCGGCGGCTTGCCGGACTTGAATAATACAACGAGAGGGGAAAAATGGGACTCGAAGGAAAGAAGATATCACCCGATTTTCTAAAAAAATATAAGATTGACGAGTGTATCAACAGCTTTGCAAATGCCTGTGAGCTGTACTCTACGGTTCTTGATATAAACGGGAGTTTTCTTGTGGAGCCTTCAGGACCAAACCCTTATCTTGGGGAGTTCTATGTAAATATATCAAATCCAAAGTATTATCAGGATTATCTGGATATTGTCAGCTGCATGGTCAATTCCGGCGAATCAACATATTATGAACTGGATGATGACAATCCGGAAAGCAGATATGCGGCAGCTCCTCTTTATGTAGATGGTACCTTTATAGGTACGTGGATTCTTTATGCTCACAATAAAATTCAGAATCAGAAGCTGTTTAAATCATTTGACAGCTTCAGCCAGATGGCCAAGAGTCTTTCTTATATGATGGGAATTCTTTACAGCGGAAGTAAATCTCTAAAAGAGGATAAAATGGTCAGAGCAGAGCTGGAATTTGAAAAACAGAGCAAGGCTTTGACTAATGAAATTCTGGATGCGGTTATGGCAGGCGAAGAAGCAGATATAGATGTTATCTATGAGAAGGTAGGAAAGCTTCTGAATGTGGACTATATGGTCTTCTATGAGGTGGATGACCTTCACCCGGGACATATGAACCTGGTTGATTACTGGGCTAAGGAAGGTAAGTCTGAAGAGGCTGAGAAAACCTTTGGTTGGGAGCAGGACCATTATTCTATGAAGATTGCAAAGCAGATAATGCATAAAGGTCTTGTAATAGATAAGAATAACATGACAAATCAGATGCGGGTTCAGGTATTCAAAGGAAATGCCAAGGCCGTAATGGTCTATCCCGTATATGTAAAGGGTGAATACAGAGGAAGACTGATATTCATCGAAAATACCAGAGAAAGAGTCTGGAATGAGACAGAGATTTATTTTGCAAAGGAAATTGCAAATATCATTTCCAGACGGCTCACTGCAGATATGAAGGTAAACGAGCTGGAAGAGGGCTGGCAGATTGTTAAGAGCATGGCAGAGACACTTCCTCATATGGTCATGGTCAGAAGCCTGAAAAGCGGTAAGGTTATCTATGCGAATGCAGCATTAAAGGAGAAGATGGGTGCCGACGTTATAGGAAGGGATATAAGAAATATACTTCCTATCCAGGATACCAAATATGAAGAGGATGGAGCATCCTCAACGGGCACACATTATCAGAAATATATAGATGAGCTGGGTGATATTTATGATATCACTGAAAGCTATCATAAGTGGGGACATCATAACAGGGTATCCATAGTTCTTATGACTCCACCTACATCATTTTAACTAATAGCGAGGAAATATAATGGCAAATCTGGATGTCGGTATAGATCTTGGTACATCTAATATACTTATATATGTAAGAGGCAGAGGAATAGTCCTCAGCGAACCAACAGTTATAGCATTTGATAAGGATTCAGAAAAGATAGTTGAGATAGGAGAGGAAGCAAAGCTTATGCTGGGCCGTACTCCCGGCAATCTCATAGCTATCAGACCACTAAAGCATGGAGTTATCTCCGATTATACCAAGGCGGAGGAAATGCTCAGATACTTTATCAAGAAGGCTATAGGCAGAAACTTCTTTGGAAGAAGACCTCATATATCTATTTCGGTTCCTTCAGGGGCTACTGAGGTAGAGAAGAGGGCTGTGGAGACGGCTACATATAATGCCGGAGCCAGATATGTTAATATAGTCGAAGAGCCTATAGCAGCAGCTATCGGAGCGGGAATCGATATAGCGAGACCTGTGGGAAATATGATAGTTGATATCGGTGGCGGAACTACTGATGTTGCTGTTATTTCCATGGGAGGACCGGTTGTTACATCCTCTATCAAGGTTGCCGGAAATGACTTCGATGATGCCATTATCAAGTATGTAAGAAAACGTCATAATCTCCTTATTGGAGACAGAACAGCTGAAGAGGTAAAGATTACCATAGGAACCAGCTACAAACGTCCAGAGAATATTTCAATGGATGTAAGAGGAAGAGACCTGGTGACAGGACTTCCAAAGACTGTAACCATAACCTCTGATGAGACTGAGGAAGCTCTCAGAGAGACTACAGCTCAGATTGTTGAAGCAATACATGCAGTTCTTGAAAGAACTCCTCCGGAGCTTGCGGCAGATATTGCTGACCGTGGAATAGTACTTACCGGTGGCGGTGCACTTCTTCACGGACTTGAGCAGCTGGTTGAGGAAAAGACAGGAATCACCACCATGACAGCAGAGGATCCAATGTCTGTTGTTGCAGTTGGTACAGGAAAATATATAGATTATCTCTCAGAGCAGGAATAATAAATCAGATGGGTGTCAAATATTTTTTTGACACCCTTGTTTTTCAATTTATCAGAAGTTTGCTTCTGAATAAGAGGTACAGAAAATATGATCCAGGAAGGATATATCAACAAAATAATATATCAGAATGATGAAAACGGCTACACCGTATTCTCTGTGGAAACCTCTGAAGGGGACGAGATATTTGTGGGAAATGTTCCCGGCGCCGCTGAAGGTATGTATATCCAGGCTGAGGGAGAATATGTTCATCATCCCCAGTATGACATTCAGTTCAAGGTAAATGAATGTGAACTCAGCATGCCCAGTGATACGGAGGGAATAGCCCGTTTTCTTGGTTCAGGTATTATTAAGGGGATAGGTGATGCTCTGGCCAAAAGGATAGTTAAAAAGTTTGGAGACGACACTCTCAGGATAATAGATGAGGAGCCGGAACGACTTGCGGAGGTAAAGGGTATCTCCATTAAAACTGCGGAAAAGATAGCTGTAAGATATAGTGAGAACCGTTCCTACAGAAATGTCATCATGTTCCTTTCAAAATATGGCATTTCCATCAAGACCTCCATGAAGATATATAAGGAATTTGGCGATGAGGTCTATAACATAATAAGAAAAAATCCATATAAAATAGCCGACAGTGTTCCCGGAATCGGATTTAAAACTGTGGACAGCATAGCCATGCAGGCAGGGATATCAGCAGACTCAGAATTTCGTATCAATTCTGCCATGCTTTACATCCTCAATCAGTCCATGAGTCTGGGACACATGTATGTTCCACAGGAGGACCTCATAAAAGGCGTATATGAGCTTCTGAGACCCGATATGGACATGGATGAATTCAGACCCCGGGCGGAAAAGATAATAGGGGATATGATAATCGAGGCTAAGATTGTGGTGGAAAATGAACCGGCCCGGGTTTATACCAGATGGAATTATCGTATAGAGCTGGAAAGTGCCAAGAGACTTCTGGAACTCAGACTGGATTATGATGAAGATGAAAAGGAAATATCAGAGGCCATAGACCAGGTTGAAAAGGATACTGAGCTGGAATTGTCGGATGAGCAGCGAAATGCGGTTATGCTGGCGGTAAGCTCCGGAGTTTCCGTTATAACCGGAGGTCCGGGAACAGGAAAGACCACCATAATAAATGCCATTATCAGATATTTCGAATATAAAGGTGACAGGGTTCTTTTAGCTGCCCCAACGGGACGTGCCGCAAAAAGAATTACTGAGTCGACAGGATACAAGGCCGAGACCATTCACAGAATGCTGGAATTTTCTGGAGAGCCGGGAGAAAACGGAGAGAAGACAGTTCTCAGGTTTAATCGAAATGAGCTGGCTCCTCTGGAAACGGAAGCCATTATCATAGATGAGGCATCCATGGTAGATGCGGGACTTTTCTATGCACTGTTAAAGGCCATTGTGGTGGGGACTAAGCTTGTGCTGGTGGGAGATACGGATCAGCTCCCTTCAGTAGGTGCGGGAAATGTGCTTCATGATATCATAGCCAGTGACTCATT
>CADBMW010000210.1 GCA_902795855.1 uncultured Lachnospiraceae bacterium | reverse complement strand
TGTGATTGCTACAAGACCTGCAAGTGATGCGTTAAGACACATTGAAACATCAGGCTTACCATATTTGATCCATGTAAAGATCATACATACTACAGTTGCGATTGAAGGTGCGATTGTTGTTGTTACGAATACTGATGCAAGCTGATCTACTGATGTACAAGCCGCACCGTTGAATCCGTACCATCCAAGCCAGAGGATGAATACACCAAGTGCACCAACTACTATGTTATGTCCTGGGAAAGCATTTACCTTAGTTACTTTACCCTTTTCATCTCTTTCAAATTTACCTATACGAGGGCCAACCATCTTAGCACCTACGATAGCTGCGATACCACCTACCATGTGAATTGCACATGAACCTGCGAAATCGTGGAAGCCCATCTGTGAAAGCCATCCACCGCCCCAGATCCAGTGAGCTTCGATTGGATAAACAAGTGCTGATATAACTCCTGAATATACACAGTAGCTAAGGAATTTTGTTCTCTCAGCCATAGCACCTGAAACGATTGTTGCTGTTGTTGCACAGAATACTAAGTTGAAGATAAAGTTTGACCAGTCAAAATTTTCATAGCTGGTAAAAATGTCAAATCCGGGTTTTCCGATGAAACCCATCAGGTCTTCACCCAGCAGTAATCCAAAACCGATGATGATGAATACACAACATCCTATACAGAAATCCATCAGGTTTTTCATAAGTATGTTACCTGCATTCTTTGCTCTCGCAAAACCTGCCTCTACCATGGCAAATCCGGCCTGCATCCAGAATACCAGGGCTGCTCCTATAAGAAACCAGACTGCAAATAATTCGCCGTCCAGTGCTGCTTTAATTTCTTCTGTCATAATAAGTTCCTCCTTTGTTTATATAGAAAAAGCGCCTCAAACTTTTTATAAGTTCGAAGCGCCTTTGCCTCATAAATGTTATTTATTTTTTAGCTTACGCTGAAGAGCAGCTGTCCATAGCTTGGGAATGGCCAGTCTTTCTGTGATGTAAGCATTTCTGCTTCATCAACATACTTTCTAAGCTCATCCATAGTTGGAAGCATTTCATCTCTGACATATGCTGAAGACTCGAATATATCATCCATGCCCTTGAATGTATCAAGTACACCTTCAAGCTTCTTAACTGCCTCAAGTATATGATCTGTAAGCTCTGAAAGTCTCTCCATTGTAGAAACTTCATAGTTACATTTAACATTCTCGCTTACCTGTCTCATAAGAGATGTGGTCTCAGCAAGTCTGTATAAATATCTTTCGATAGATGGAAGGTAGTTCTTACGAACCATATCTACCATTGTAAGTCCTTCGATATTTACTGTCTTAACATAGTTCTCCAGCATGATCTCACATCTGGACTGAAGCTCTGCCTCTGTAAATACCTTGTGCTCCATGAGCATCTTCTTATTCTTCTCATCAAGAAGATGTGGCATAGCATCTGCAGTGGTCTTAAGATTTGAAAGACCTCTTACCTCAGTTGCTTCCTTGATCCACTCTTCACCGTAACCATTTCCGTCGAAGAGGATTCTCTGATGATCTGTGATAACTCTCTTTATAAGTTCATGAAGTGCTGTTTCAAAATCTGCAGCATTCTCAAGCTCATCTGCATACTGACGAAGACTTTCTGCTACTGAAGCATTCAGCATAATGTTGCAGCATGCGATACTATTTGATGAACCCAGTGATCTGAACTCGAATTTATTTCCTGTAAATGCAAATGGTGATGTTCTGTTTCTATCTGTAGTATCTCTTCTGAATTTTGGAATTGAATGAACACCAAGCTTCATTACTACATCTTCTGTTCCTTCATATGGCTCATCATTCTTGATAGCCTTAAGAATTGCTGAAAGCTCATCACCAAGGAATATGGAAATGATTGCAGGTGGTGCTTCGTTAGCTCCAAGTCTGTGATCATTACCGGCAGTTGCTACAGACAGTCGCAGGAGATCCTGATAATCATCGACCGCCTGTATAACTGCACATAGGAATAAAAGGAATTGAGCGTTTTCATATGGTGTTTTTCCAGGTGAAAGAAGGTTGATTCCTGTATCTGTTCCGATGGACCAGTTGTTATGCTTTCCTGAACCATTTACACCTGCAAATGGCTTCTCATGAAGCAGACAAACCATACCATGTCTGCTTGCAACCTTCTTCATTATTTCCATTGTCAGCTGATTTGAATCAGTGGCAACATTTGTTGTTGAATAGATAGGTGCCAGCTCATGCTGTGCCGGAGCAACCTCATTATGCTCTGTCTTAGCCAGGATTCCAAGCTTCCAGAGTTCGTTGTTCAGATCCTCCATAAACTCATTTACACGAGGCTTGATAACTCCGAAGTAATGATCATCCATTTCCTGACCACGAGGAGGCATAGCTCCAAAAAGTGTTCTTCCTGTATATTTGAGGTCCGGACGCTTATTGAACATTTCCTGATCTATAAGGAAATATTCCTGCTCAGGTCCAACGCTTGTTCTTACATAATTTGCATCAGTTCCGAAAAGCTTTAATATTCTAAGTGCCTGACGGTTGATTGCCTGCATTGATCTGAGAAGTGGTGTTTTCTTGTCCAGAGCCTCTCCTGAATATGAGCAGAAAGCTGTTGGAATACAAAGTGTATGATCCTTTATGAATGCATAGGATGTTGGATCCCACGCTGTATATCCTCTTGCTTCAAATGTAGCACGGAGGCCACCGGATGGGAAGGACGACGCATCAGGCTCACCCTTTATAAGTTCCTTTCCGGAAAACTCCATTAGAACTCCACCATCCGGTGAAGGAGCAATGAAACTATCATGCTTTTCAGCGGTAACGCCGGTAAGTGGCTGGAACCAGTGTGTAAAATGGGTAGCTCCATTTTCTATAGCCCAGTTTTTCATTTCCTCTGCAACTGCATCAGCTACATTTGTTTCAAGGCTTACATTCTCATCAATAGTCTTCCTAAGGGATGTATATACATCCTCTGAAAGCCTTGCTCTCATAACTTTGTCATTGAATACAAGTGAACCGTAAAGTTCAGGTACATTCTGCTTTTCCATAGCTCTCTCTCCTTTTATTCTTATTTATAAAACAGAAAAAAGGCGCCTCAGAGTGTTAATCTCTAAGACGCCTTTGTCTTCTACGGTTTTGAATTATACGCTTGTAAAAAATATTTGTCAATATGTTTTTTAAAATTTTTTTTGAGTCAATAGGGACGTTTCTATTTGACTCAAAGCAGGGTGTATTCAGGGAAGCTTCTGAGGCTCCTCTCCAGGATGCCTGTCATGAGCGCGATGGCGGTGCCGTAGTTGGTAAATGGTACACCCTGATCCATGGCACATTTCATCCTGTACTGAACATCCCTTTCGGTTATCATGCATCCGCCGCAATGGATGATGATTGAATAATCTGTAAGTTCCTCAGGGAATTCTCTTCCGGAGCAGGTTTCTATTACCAGATCTTTTCCTGTGTATTTCTTTAGCAGCGCAGGAATTTTCACTGTTCCTATATCGCCGCACTGTCTGTGATGGGTACAGCCCTCTGCCATGAGGACCTTGTCTCCATCCTTCAGATTTTTAATGGCGGCTACACCCTTTATTGCTGTTTCCAGAAATCCCTTATACTTTGCCATGACTATGGAAAATGATGTAAGGGGGATTTCATCCGGCACTGCTGCACTAACTGCCTTAAAGGCCTGGCTGTCTGTTATGACCATGGATACCAGAGATTCACCGGTACCCGGTTTCTTAAGATTTGCCAGAGTAATTTCAAGCTCGGACTCTTTTACAACTACTGCTATACTGCCTCTATCCAGCAGGTCTCTTACTGCCATCTGCTGCGGCATGATCAGTCTTCCCTTTGGAGCTGCGCTGTCTATAGGACAAACCAGTACTACAGTCTCTCCCGGATTTACAAGATTTCCAAGGAATGTATGATTCTCATCTTCTTCAGGCACCAGTCTTGCCAGTGTCTCTTTAAGCTCTTTTATACCACTGCGGGTTCTGGCGCTTACACTTACCACCGGAACATCGCCGAAATCCTGCTTATCTCCCAGACCTGCAGTATCAGCATCCTTATCATTCTTATTCAGAACGATCATATAAGGAATCTCTTTTTCCTTGAAAATGCTTACAAGAAGTCTGTCATCCTCAGCCATTCCTCTGCTGCCATCTATTACAAGCACTGCAATATCAGCTCTGTTCAGAATCTGCCTGGTCTTTTTTACACGTTTATCACCCAGCTGTCCTTCGTCATCAAAGCCCGGGGTATCTATTATCACAACAGGCCCCAGTGGAAGAAGCTCCATGGATTTTGTCACCGGATCCGTGGTGGTTCCGGCCACATCAGAAACTACTGCAAGCTCCTGATCGGTAATGGCATTTACCAGGCTGGACTTTCCTGCATTCCTGCAGCCAAAAAAACCTATATGCACACGATTTGCCGAAGCAACCTGATTCATTTCTGCCATAATATATCTCCTAGTTTGTATCGTAATTCATAACCTGTCTCTTACGAGCAAGCTCATCATTTTCAAGATATTCATCATAGGTGCACTGCTTATCTATAAGTCCCGTATCCGTAAGCTCCATTATACGGTTTGCCGTGGTCTGGATAAACTGATGATCCTGACATGCAAAAAGCACAACACCAGGGAATTTAATAAGTCCGTTATTCAGGGATGTGATAGCCTCCATATCCAGGTGGTTTGTAGGCTCATCCAGAATCAGCACATTTGTTCCCATGATCATAAGCTTGGAAAGAAGACATCTTACCTTCTCTCCTCCTGATAATACCTTGACCTTCTTAAGTCCGTCTTCACCTCTGAAAAGCATTCTTCCCAGGAATCCACGAACATAGGTGGCATCCTTTTCTTCAGAGTACTGGGTAAGCCAGTCAACTATTACAAGGTCATTGTCAAATTCCTTTGTATTATCCTTAGGGAAATAGCCCTGGGAAGTGGTAACGCCCCACTTGTATTCTCCCTCATCCGGCTCTTCTTCTCCCGCAAGGATTTTAAAAAGCATGGTGGTAGCCTGTGTCTTTGGTCCCACAAATGCTATCTTATCTTCTCTTCCTACTGTAAATGTTATATCGTCCAGAATCTTCACACCATCCACTGTCTTTGAAAGATGCTGAACAGTAAGAACCTCATTTCCAATCTCACGGTTAGGTCTGAAATCTATGAAAGGATATTTGCGGCTGGATGGCTTAATCTCTTCAAGCTCAATTTTCTCCAGGGCCTTCTTTCTTGATGTAGCCTGCTTGGACTTGGAAGCATTTGCAGAGAAACGGGCGATAAATTCCTTAAGTTCCTTTATCTGCTCTTCCTTCTTCTTGTTTGCTTCCTTCATCTGACGGATCATCAGCTGACTTGACTCATACCAGAAATCATAGTTTCCGGCATAAATCTGAATCTTTCTGTAATCAAGATCGGCAGTATGAGTGCAGACCTTGTTCAGGAAATAACGGTCATGGCTGACAACTATTACTGTGTTA
>CADBMW010000209.1 GCA_902795855.1 uncultured Lachnospiraceae bacterium | reverse complement strand
GTTAATGAAACGGCTTTTATAGAAGCTGTTTATCATGATCTACAGGATTATGAAAATATTTTCATTAAAGATGTGGTTGAAAATAATAATCTTTAATAATTATGAACCTGCACTTCCATAATGACGCAGTCCGTAGTTCCAGAATATGTAAGCTGCGACGGCTGCTATCAATGCGATAACCGGTGAAATAAATGCAAATGCTGGATATGTCAATTCTTTACCTAACAAAGAGGCAACCGGGTAATAGCCTGTGAAGGCATATGGAATAATGACTGTCAGAATAACCTGCACTCCCTTTGAATAAATAGTTATAGGATAATCTGTATAATTCTTTAATCCATAATTGTTATTCGTAAGCAGGGATACTATCTCTTCGCTCTTTACCGTCCAGAAACTGATAGTTCCTGTAAATATTGTAATAGCTGAAAATATAACAAATGCCGATAGCATATTAATACTGTAAAAGGCTATATTTCCTGGATTCCATTCTATTGAAAGCTTATTCATACTGTAAACCCAGAATACTATGGACAAAACCAGTCTTGGAATAAATGTATACTGGAACTGCGAAAGCACCATATACATAAGTGGGCTTATGGGTCTTGTAAGATATAGATCAAACTTTCCACTTCGTATCAATTCCCCCATATCCTTCATGGGACTCCAGAAGAAGAAACAACTGAAGCTGTAGGCAAGCCAGCTTGTTGTAAACATGAACAGAACTTCATATTCACTCCATCCTGCAATGTTTTCAAAGTTATGAAAGATAACCATAAAGCCGGCAAAATAAACACCTATTTGAATTGTATTTGCAATAAGCTCAAATACAAGTGCAAAATGATATGCCAGCTTTCCCTTCATGTAAATGACAACGAAGTGTTTATACATTTTCATAAGATTCATATGATGTTCTCCTTTATTATCCGCCCTGAACGATAAACTTTTTTATCCGCCCTGAACTACAAGCTTCTTCTTGCCAACTTTCCAGGTTTCTTCCATCACAATATACAGAATTATGATCCATATAATCTGAACTATCAGATTCCTTATTATGCTATCCTGACTCATGGGCGTAGTTATGATGGTTACCGGTATGGAATAGATTGCACGAAATGGTAAGAAATCATTTATCTTTCCTAGAAAGTCAGGGAACATGGCTACCGGAATCCATGAGCCGGAAAGAAGTTTATAAATCGCTGCCAGCAGCATATTTAACGGCCATGTTACTATAAGCCAGAATGCCATGAGCCCAATAATTAGTGAATACAGAAACTGAATAAAGAAAGCAAAGATAATTGATATAAATCCGAATCCCAGCTGTCCGTCACACACTATTGGCTTTTGAAATCCCACACCTGTCACTATGCAAAGAGGAATGCAATATAAAAGAGTTTTGATCAATGTGGTGCCAAAATGCTTTGAAAAGATCATGGTTCTAAAATCCATAGGTCTAATCAACTGATTTGCTATATTTCCGGTCTGGATTTCAGTATTAATCCACTGGATAACATTGCACTCCATAACCGTCGACAGCAGTGTTGCAACGATGATATATCGTATGGTTTCTTCATGATTAAGTGCAAGACTCTGCCCTGCGTTCGATGCAAATAGCGAGTTCCACAAAGCAAACTGCATATAGAGATATACTATTTTGGATAGAAATGTAGCCCATATCGAACTGGAATAAACCATATGTTCTTTTATTCCTATTTTCATATAATCTATATATTTACGCATATTTCATCTCACCATCCCTATATATCTTCTTTATGATTTCCTCCAGATCAGTTGTCTTATATTTGGCTTTTAAATCTCCCAGAGTCCCATCATAGATCAG
Source organism: uncultured Lachnospiraceae bacterium (assembly GCA_902795855.1). Lineage (GTDB taxonomy): Bacteria > Bacillota > Clostridia > Lachnospirales > Lachnospiraceae > Eubacterium_Q. The sequence goes on along the minus strand of CADBMW010000209.1, from coordinate 1,556 downwards.
ACTTCCGTTGTCAATGATAATCATCTTCTCACAAAGGGTTTCTATATCAGAAACATCATGAGTAGTGAGTATAATGGTTGTATGCCTCTCTCGATTTATCTTCTGGATAAAATCCCGTATTCTTTCCTTTGAGAGAACATCAATTCCAATGGTTGGTTCGTCCAGGAATAAAATGTCAGGGTTATATATAAGAGACGCTGCAAGATCTGCTTTCATTCGCTGACCAAGACTAAGAAGTCTCGGTGGCTGACTGATAAATTCATCTATTCCTAGCACATCTTTGAATAGCTTCATATTTTCTTCATACACTGAATCAGGAACCTTATACATGTCCTTAAAAAGCTTTAGTGTATCAAGAACAGGAATATCCCAGCAGAGAACGCTTTTCTGTCCAAAAACAACTCCGATTTTGTACATGATCTGCTTTCTGTTCTTTTTGAAATTCATTCCATCTATTGCAATTGTTCCCCCATCAGGAACCAGAATTCCAGTCAACATCTTTATAGTTGTTGATTTTCCTGCTCCGTTTGGTCCAATAAATCCAACTATTTCACCGGAAGGAATCGTAAAAGAAATGTCATCCACTGCCAGTTTCTTCTGATGTTTTTTTAGCTTATACACTTTACTCAGTTTCTCAACCTCGATACTCATATTCCTTCTTCTCCCTTCTACTTACATTTGCTGCAATCGGCTATGATTTACACTTGTTTTTACTTGTTCTTTTCTGTATAATACCATCAAGATAACAATCAGAAAAATTGAAATAACCGAAGGTTATCATCAAAATAATTGATGAATAAAGAGAGGTGATCATATGAACAATACACAACTGGAAACATTTCTGAAAATCGTAGAAACAAAGAACTTTACTTCAGCTGCAAATATGCTTGGTTACGCCCAGTCAACTGTTACAACTCAGATAAAGCAGCTTGAAGACGAGCTTGGATGTCTTCTTTTCGAAAGGCTTGGAAAATCATTAACAGTTACAACTGAGGGTGAAAAGCTATCCGTATATGCAGAAAAAATGCTTCAATTGGAAAGAGAGATTCTTCTTGAGATTCCAACCTCGAAGGAACCATCTGGAATTATAAAGCTGGGAGTTTCTGAATCATTATGCTATAACAGATTCCCGAAAATTCTTCTGGAATATAAGCAAAAATATCCGAAGATGGATATCATGCTTCAATTTATTGATCATAATACATTTCCAGTCATGCTAAAAAAAGGTGTACTGGATCTCGTGTATACACTTAATCCATTGATAGAAAATCCTGAACTGAACCTAATTGATAAAAAAGAAGAATCACTTGGATTCTATGTAAGTCCTGAGCATCCGCTGGCTAAAAAAAGAAAAATTACAGAAGAAAACCTGGAAGGGGTTCCGCTTCTTCTCACATCCCATACCTGCAGCTTCAGACAGATGCTGCTGGACGACTTTGTAAAACATGGGATTACTCCTACCATAGAATTGGAAACAAGCAGCAAAGAAATCCTAAAACAATTTGCTATAAATCAACTGGGAGTCGCATTCATGCCGGATATGGTGGTAAGTGATG
>CADBMW010000208.1 GCA_902795855.1 uncultured Lachnospiraceae bacterium | reverse complement strand
CAGCCACCAACATCTATGCTAGGGCTAGCGACAAAGAGGAGGCGGTTAAGGAGTCAAGGAACTGGAGAAAATAAATGAGTCCAATAATTAAAAAATCATTCTTACTCTCTGATCAGGATTGGCTTTACCATATTCATTAATAAAATTTGCTCTGCGTGCCATCATATCCTCCTAAAACAAATGTGATGTTCGAAGAGCTAACCGGTTGCTCTTTACATGGTTAATGATAACCGCTGATAAACAATTCGTATTTAGTCAGAGCTCGTAGGCAACTACGATGCGCTCGTAGTTAAGGTAAAAAAAGGATGTACTTTTGTGCTCTTTTATGAAGTCATCCGACAAACAGAGACATACCTTTGTGCTCCCGTATGAAGGCACTCGTCCAATGGCAAAAAAATACTGCCAGATCCGAAGACCTGACAGTAGCTGTCATATGCGTTATTTTTGCATAATATGAAAATATGCATATTTTTAGTTCTTTAGTTTATTTCGGTTTTTGTATTTTCAAGTTTTAGGTAACCAATCCCCTCCGCATTTAATAGGGACTCACCAAATACATAACCTTACCGGCTAATCCTATTATTTAATCAAGCCGCTATCTTTCAAAAGAATCTCAACATCGGTTCCTTTCACTGTTTTAAGTACCATCTTCAAAAGCATCTTCTCCTTGAATGACAATGGCACCTCGTCAATACTCTTTTTGTCAATACCATAATAGGCTGCACGGAGCAATTCTCTTACATCATATTTAGATCCCCAAACTTCAGGAACACCTCTGTCAACATTCATAAGCGTGTATACTGCTTCCATACCTGTACGGATAGAGTATTCTGTAGTGAAAATAGTATCTCGTGGTGTTTCTGCAAACTGTCCAAGGAATGCAAAGTTCACAGCTCCCTTTGGTACTACAAGTGGTCTGTCTTCTTCCTTTCTAGGCTGGAAAAATGCATTAATAAATGGCATGAAGCAGGTTGTTGTATTACAACGGTTCTTTGCCCAGTCGTTAATCTTGTCGGTTGGAACACCGATGTGATATAACCACTCACGACATACTTCTTCGCCGGTGCAGTCTCGCATTGCCTTCTTTACATAGTTACCTTCCTTGTTTGTTGTAAGAGAGTATACCCATACAAGAACCGTATCCTTATCCTGTGCCTTAAACTGAGGCTGGCGGTTTATAGTCCAGGAAAGATACCAATTCTCAGTGCTGTCCTTTACAGTTACGATACCACCGGTAGTAACCTTTCCTTCTCTTGGGTCTCTCTTGCAAATGCTGATGATTTTCTGAATGATTTCTTCATCCTTCGTTTCAATTGTTGCACTCATCCAGTTGGTGGCTTCATAATCACTGCAAAACTTGTCAGGATTACCATATTCACCATGCTTAGCCTGAGCTGCTATATTCTTCCAAAGGTCCCAGGACTCGCCAACACCGTTTCTTACATTACTGATATCAGGTGCTGTATTCTGGTCACCATAGCAAGATGTGTCAGTGCAACAACCGTTAGTAATAAATACCAAATCGTCCTCAACCAGATCAATGCTGTCCTGCTTGCCGTCTTTATTATAGATAATCTGAGTTGCAACCTTTTTTCCGTTAGTATCTTTAATGATTACATTCTTTACATCAACACCGTACTCTACAGTTACCCCATGACTTTCAAGATACTTGATAAGAGGTAAAATCATGCTCTCAAACTGATTATACTTTGTAAATCTGAGTGCCGTAAAATCAGGGAGTCCATCAATATGATGGCAGTATCTGCAAAGATATCTCTTCATTTCCAAAGCAGATGACCATCTCTGGAAAGCAAACATTGTCTGCCAGTAAAGCCAGAAATTAGTACTCCAGAAAGAATCAGGGAGAATATCGCTTATTTTTTTATCCTCGAGGTCCTTTTCAGGTGTCATAAATAACTTTGAAAGTGCAAGTGCAGACTGCTTATCAAGTGTGAAAAGTTTATCTGTATGAGCGTCCTGTCCACATTTTTCAGAAGCTCTGCAAAGAGAATAGTTAGGGTCATGCTTATTAAGCCAGTAATATTCATCAAGTACAGAAATACCCGGTGTCTCAATGGATGGGACATCTCTGAACATGTCCCACATACATTCGAAATGGTTGTCCATTTCTCGACCGCCTCTCATATAGAAGCCTTTTCTAAAATCCTTACGTCCGTCACAGCTGCCCCCGGCGAGGTCAAGCTTTTCAAGAAGATGAATTCTCTCTCCCTTTACCTGACCATCTCTTACCAGATAAAATGCTGCTGATAAACCTGCCAGACCGGTTCCGATAATATATGCCGACTTTCTGTCTGCTCCTTCCGGTTTCTCAGGCTTTGCAAATGATTCATAAGTTCCTGCTGAATAATACATAATAATCTCCTTTCAGGTCATGTTGTCCTCGTCTCTTTAGATGAGCTGTGTTCTTATGAGTACAATATAAATACCCGAAAGAAAAAATGCCATGAACAATAAATGGGGGCTGTCAGATTAAACGACAGTCCCCTAAAATTGCTATAGATTACGACAAAAGAGATACTTTGTCGTATTATTTATTTACTTTGGCATTATTAAGAGCGTGGTTAAAGCTCCCCTGAATAAGTGAGTTAAGTCTGTCTATGATAACCTTTGGCTCCTCCTTCATGCCGCCATCAATCCATTCAAGTACCAGTCCCACAAAACCATACTTATAAAAATTGGCTATGAAAGCCTTGTCCTCATCTCTGACCACCATTCCATCGGCAGCTTCTTCAAGGACATTATACAGAAGCTGATACGTCACTCTGTAAAGATATCTGTAAAGATAGTCCCGCGGAACATTATGATAAATATTAATGATAAAAGCCTGATCCTTTTTTATCATATTAAAAATAGATAAAAAACCCTCCTGCCAGGAATCATAGGTCCTGTTTTCCTTAAGGGCACGCTCTGCATCCTCTTCGCAAATCCATTCGGTTAATTCCAATATATCGTGGAAATGGTAGTAGAAGGTCTGGCGGTTCATCTCACATTTTTCCGCAATATCATTTACGGTTATCTTATCTAAAGGCTTTTCAAGTAATAATTCTTTAAAAGCAAATGCAATAGCCATCTTTGTTGTAGTCTTGCTCATTATTATCGCTCCTTCTCAACAGTTTCCTGTGGCATTTTCAATGAAGCCAAGATAATGTTTTCGTGTTGTTTTGCATACTCTTCTAATGCAGGCGAAAAGCCGTTTTTGCTGAAAATACAGAAATATTCTTTTCGAAATTCTTTGTTCCAAGTAACACTATTTGCTTTTTCTTTTAGAGCTTCTAATACGTCCATTCCTTTTGGATTCTTTGAATATTTACATTCCCCGAACAAAATATCTGTTCCAACAGAATCATAGGCAACAATATCTATTTCTATGTCTCGATTTCCCCACCATCTGCCGACGCGGTTAAAAGTGCATTTATCTCCAAGAAAATCCCATATTTTTTCTCTACATATATCTTCATATACATAGGAAACATGGTTTTCAATAAAAGACTGCTTGATTTTGCTAATAACAAACTCGTCCCTGTCTGCTTCCAATAAGCTTCTATAGGGATAAACAAATTGAAACCAAAACTTAATGAAATTATCTTTTATGAAATATAGTCCCATTTTACTTTTTTCCGGATTTTCTTCAGTGATTGGAACCTGTCTTTCCAACAAATCCAGATCTGTTAGTACACTTAAATATTTGCTCAGACTGGTTTGCGGCTGATTAAGTGCTGTTGCGATTTTACCAAGCTTATGCTGACCGCCTGCAATTACCTTCAGAATTGAAAAATAACTTCCAATTTCGTATACTTCCTTTTGCAATAAGAACTCCGGCTCTGCGTATAAAAAGGCATTACGAGATAATACATTTTTTCTGATTGCTTCATAGATATCTGTATCTGATTCGAAAAGTTCAACGTATTTTGGAACACCTCCGGTTACAGCGAACCGTTCTATCTGCTGTTCTTCGCTGTATGATTCGTCAAACTCGTGATAATACTTGAACGCGATTTGCTTTAACTTGATTTGAGCTGTTCTTCTACCATACAAAGGGCTATCATAGTTTAATACCTGAGAAGTCATCATATTGATAAGCGAACCGCAGAGAATTAACATTACATTGCTTTTGCACAAGATTTTGTCCCAAATACCCATCATTACGGACGGAAAAGACTTATTCGCTTTACCAAGATACTGAAACTCATCAATAACCAGAATTAAACGTTCGGAAGGATTCTCTCTATTCTGTACCACTGAAAAAATGTCTTCCCATCTATTCACGGAGGCATTCAAGAGAAGCGTGTTATCAAAATGATTTCCGACAATATTTTTGAAATTTTCTCGATTTTCATTTTCGCCTTCTTCAGTTGCCAAAAAATAAATAGCATTTTTCCCTTTGCAAAAATGGTTAATAAGTGCCGTTTTCCCAACTCTTCTACGTCCATACACCACAACGAAAGAGGATTCCTCACGGCAAAATTCTTTCTCTAGTGTTTCTAGCTCTTTTGTTCTATCGACAAATTTCTCCATATAATCACCTCTTATATCATTATACTCCATATTATTATAATTTCAAGTATAATAATTTATCGTGAATCAGGCGTAATTCTTTAAGGTTAAAGTAAAACCAAATTTTTATTCTTTAAGTCTGGGTATAGACGAATGGATGAAAAGCGGGATGCAAGAACCACCGGATGAGTTAGCATTTCTAATGAAAAACCTAATGCACAATAGCATTAGGTTTTTCAATTAAGTTACAATTTTTAGCGCATTCAATATATTACAATTCTATCAGCCCGTGTAATCGGTTATAAAGGCTTATCAGTGCGCAGTTCTATTTGATAGGATTGCGGTCACTTTAGGTAATATTGGTCAATTTCGGTTATATATAAATCATTTTAACGACTGATAACGACGTTTACTTATCTAAGCTCTTCATCGTCGGGAAATAATACCCGTCATTTGCAGTATAAACCACATCTGTTATCGCATCGGTCACGCCGGTCTGTGATGCCTCGCCGGATCCAGCGGTCTTGGTCATATGGTCGCCCGCGGTGATGGTCACGCTATGGGTAGCCGTAGGTGTAGCGTACCCATATACCTCAATCTTTTTTATACCTTTAGATGTGTCTGCCAAAATGGGTGTGCCATTTACTTTCGGTGTCTTATCCTCTTCTGTGGTTTCTACTACAAATGGAGCTTCACTGTCTGTAGCGGTACGATTGGCATCGTCATAGAATACACATTTGGTTATTGTATATCCATCAGCTGGAGTGACAGTTGCAATCCAACCATATCCCCACCATCCCCAGTTAGCGAGGTATGCT
>CADBMW010000207.1 GCA_902795855.1 uncultured Lachnospiraceae bacterium | reverse complement strand
TAGGCGAAGAGCAGAAGAATATCAACAGAAAAAAACAGATAGAAGAACTGCTTCCGGAGTATGAAGAGTCTATCAACTTGCTTGGAACACAAATTGAAGAAATAAATCGTGATATTGCAGCTAAAAAATCAGGTAAAACTGAAAAAGAAAGTCAGCTGGAAGGTATACAGAAAAAACTTCAGTTTGAAACAAAAAAGGATGCTATAGAAGAACATGATAAATTAGTCTCAAAATCTAAAGGATTGCAAAAAGCTTTTGATGATGCAAAAAAAATACATGACGAACAAAAAGATAAGATTAATGAACTAAAAACAAGCATTAAAACTTTAGGAGAAAGCATTAACAAATCTGATGCTCCTGATCTTGAGATAGAAACTGAAAAGAAGAAAAAGCAAAGCGAAGCAAGAAAGAAAATTGAAAACCTAAAGAGAGAAGTAGATAACAGATATAGCACCAATGATGGGATAAGAACAAATATTATCGATAAAGCTCAAAATATGGCAGAGATTGAAAAGAAGCTTCAATGGGTTAAAAATCTTTCTGATACAGCAAATGGAAAACTAAGCGGAAAAGATAAAATTATGCTGGAAACTTATATTCAGACTACATACTTTGACAGGATAATTAGAAGAGCAAACTTAAGACTCTTTACTATGTCCGGTGGTCAGTATGAACTTGTCAGAGATAAGGAAGGAAGTTCTCAGGGACAAGGCGGTCTTGAATTGGAAGTTATCGATCATTATAATGGTTCACATCGTAGTGTAAAATCACTTTCTGGTGGTGAATCATTCCTTGCTTCGCTATCACTTGCACTTGGTCTATCGGATGAAGTTCAGGCCTCTGCAGGTGGAATAATAGTAGATACAATGTATGTTGATGAAGGTTTCGGTTCCCTGGATTCAGATACTCTTGATATGGCATACAAAGCCCTTACGGGACTTGCCGAAGGCAACAGACTAGTTGGAATAATATCTCACGTAGCTGAACTCAAAGACAAGATTGATAAACAGGTGATTGTTACAAAAGAAAAGAGCGGTGGAAGCAAAGTTGAAATAAGGGTTTGAGTCTGTTTATGAGTTAAAAGAGACGTTTCTGATTGACTCACGTAGAACTAAAACGATTAGAACTTATAGTTTAAAGATTAAATTAAACAAACAATTATCTTGATTATAGTTTTATACTATATTAGAATTATCTTATTAAAAAGGAGCAGTGAAATAGTTCTGCATTCCTTCGGTTTTTGTTGTCATTTTTGACAATAAAAAAAACGGAGAAAAAAATGCGTAGTTTTGTTGCTTTTTTTACCAATGTAACACTTCGAGGGCCTCCCAAACATGTGGATTTACAGACTTGTGTATTGTATTTATAGGGAGGCAAAATGATAGATATCAACAAAATAACACTTCAAAATAATGCGATGTTTAACATCGTAATGCATAGACCGAATCTTTGTAAGATGTGTCTTGAAAGAATTATAGATAAAAAGATTACTTCAATCAGTTATCCGGAAATTGAGAGGCCTATTGATTATGATATAACTGCAAAGGGGATTAGGCTGGATATATATTGCGAAGATGAGAGTACTGCATACAATATTGAATTACAAAATGGAATATATGATGACTTGCCATGCAGAAGCAGGTACTATCAAGATCTTATAGATATAGATTTGTTGGAAAAGGGTTCAGAGTATTCGGAACTTAGGCATTGTATCGTTATTTTTATATGCACCTTTGATCCTTTTGATAAGGGGAGACATTTATACACATTTGAAAATGTCTGTGTTCAAGATGATGCGATTATGCTCGGTGATAAAACAACCAAAATGTTTTTGAATACCAAGGGAGTTATGGACGATATTCCAAAACCTCTCAAGAATTTTCTAAAGTATATCGATAGTGGTGAAATAACTGATGAGTATACTAAACAGTTAGATGATACAGTCACTGAAGTTCGAAAAGATAAGAGATGGAGAAAAAGAATTATGACAGTAGAACAACTGATAAAAGATGAAGCAAAACTGGCTAAGAAGGCCGGGGTTGAGGAAGGAAGAGAATCCTTAAATAAATTAAATATGCTTCTTATTCAGGATGGTCGTCTTGATGATTTAAAAGCATCAACTATGGATAAAGAACTTCAAGAACAATTATTTAAAGAATATGGTATAGAATCGTGATTCTAAAACTTGCAAAGGGAGAGACACTGGGGTCTCTCCCTATTTTTGAGTCACTAGGGACGTTTCTGATTGACTCACCATAGTTTAATTTGTTAACATCATTCTATATACATAAAGATACATTTAATGATGTATATTAAGGAAGGAAGTAGTACATATGAAAAAGAGATTATCATTCATCTGTTGTCTGCTGGTGATTGCATTTTTGGTTTCTGGGCTTAGTGGTTACAGCTTTGTGGCTGAGAATATTTCTCATGTGGAGGCTGCAAGCAAGAAGAGTAAGAATAAAAAGGCTATGGCTGCTTATAAGAAGGTGCTTGAAAAGAGTAAGTATAAGAATTCAAGTTATAATAAATTCAAGTTCGCAACCTATGATATAAATGGTGATGGAGTTAAGGAGCTGCTTATTGATTCCGGTGGAGAATACTCTGCAGCTCAGTATTGTGAGATCTATACTTACTATAAGGGTAAAGCCAGGAAGCTAAAAGCAGAATACCTTATTTATAGGCCTATTGTCTTTACAAATGGAGTGTTTTCTTGTGGTTTTGCTCACACCGGTGGCTACTATGAAAATTACTATAAAATCAAAAAGGGTAAGCTGCAGCTGGTTTCAAGACATTATTATCATGATGGTCCCGGACCTTCAGGAGGTTTGGCATTTTACACAGATGAATGTGTTGTGGACGGTTTGAGTTCTACTGCTGATGCATTTACTGCATGGAGAAATGCTTATGATAGTACTCATACAAAAGCTAAGATCAGCTACCACAATAATTCTAAGAGTTGCAGAAATAAATTTCTAAAATGAGTCAAATAGAAACGTCCCTATTGACTCAAAGTGGAGTGGAGTATGAAGTGTAGATTTAGGAAAAGGTTTATAGCGTCTGTTCTGGTTGTGTTTTTTATGGTTTCGGCTTTTGGTGATACGGCTGAGGCTTCGCCAAGCAAGACAAAGCTTTCACCGGGATGGCATACTGTTGGTAAAGCCAAGGTTTACCATGATGAAAACGGAGATGCTGTTTCAGGATTTAGAGAAATAGATGGATATACCTATTATTTCATACCGGCATCGGGTGTTGCGGCTACGGACCTGGTTCTATTAAATGGAAAGTTTTATTATTTTGATAAGCAGGGACATATGGCTACAGGCTGGACCTGGGTTGAGTCAGAAATGTATCTTCAGATAGACAATGATCCTAAAGCGTTTCAAAGGGTTGAGCCTGCCATGACATTCGGTATGTATTATTTTGATTCGGATGGTTCAGCGGCTACCGGTTGGAGAGAGTATGGTGATGGTCTGAGATATGTTAAGGATGGCGTTATGTTAAAAGACTGGATTCAGGTTGACGGAAAGACTTATTATCTGGATTATGACGCTGATTACATAAGAGCCACTGGTTGGAAAAAGATAGGCGTTTTCAAATACTATTTCGGCGATAATGGAGTTATGAGAAAAGGCTGGCAGAAGATAAGTGGTAAATGGTATTATTTTGATTCAGATGGTCGTATGGTAGTGGGCGATAGGAAAATTGGCGCCAAATACTATAAGTTCAAAAAATCTGGTGTTTGTAAAAGTAAGAAGGGAAGGAAGAAAGCTTCGCATAAACACCAATGGATATTTAAAAATGTTAAAATTTCCAATCAGTATGAATATGCAGTTCCTGATTCTGATTTTTCATTGAATGTAATGCAAATTGAAGATGGAACTTGCGTTACCGGTTGGACAAATGAACAAATCGATGAATATGAAGAGTATTTTGATTCCTGGAATTATGAAGAAGGGCAGCACATGTACTTCTCCTATGGAACATTTGGATGTTTTAAGATAAAAGGTTCTCATAAAGAAACATACACTCCAGATAGAGATAATCTATATTTTTGCAGAAAATGTGGAGTGCTGAAATATAAAAAAAATAAGTAATACGTTATTAAATATATCGGAGAAAATTAATGAAATTAAAGGGTGATGATGAAAATGTTAATGTCAACCCATATGGGAATGACAATGCATACAGTGGTGGGTATCTGAACCAGGGCAGTGGTGATGGGTATAGGGATTATGTAAACCGAAGCGACAGCACTGTAAATGATAATACCAACCTCAATATGGAATCCGGTTATGATGATTTTAGCCAGATTATGGGTTCCGGATATGATGATTTCAATCAGTCTATGGGAATGAATATGAACCCTCAGGGCATGGGTTCAAATGATCCAAGTTCATATTATGTTAACCAAGGTGCTGGTGGTAATGTTCAAAATCCTGGAAATTCAGGATATAATTCTAGTCCGTATCGTGATGGTGGGCAGAATTATGTCAACCTAAATTCAAACGTAAATCAAAGATCAAATATAAACCAAGGACCGAATGCATATTCGGGTATGAACCCTGGCGGCTATCCCAATGGAAATATGAATTCAAGCTTTGCAAATGCAGGTATGGGAGGACAATTTGGAAGTCCAACACCAAATTCTCCATATCCACCGCAGCCGGGAATGCCTCAATCTGTTCCACCTTATAGTGCAGGCCGTCCTGCAAATTATAAAGCAGTAAAGAAGAGCAGTATGCCTACCTGGCTTATCATTCTTATTGTTTTACTGTTTATAGCTGCAATTGGATATTTTGTTTTCAGTAAGTTCTTCACGATTTTCGGTAAGGCAGATTATATTCCCGGAAAGTATGATGGATCCACATTCACTAATGAATATTTTGGTATTAAGTCTACCTTTGATTCCGGTTGGAAGGTTACAAACTATGAAGGTGGCGAAGAGGCGGAGAAGAGTACACTGAATACAAAGACTCCGGTAACAGAGATTTCAGCTGTAAATGATCTTTCTCTTGAGGCTTATGCATTTTCTGTTGAGCAGACTCCATATAATATCAAGGAAGCTGGTACGGATATGGACGCGCTTATGGAAGAGCTGAAAGGTCAGTTTGTTAACCAGATGAAAAGCAGTGGTTATGAGGTTTCTGATATAGAACGTGATACCATTACCGTAGCAGGAAAAACCTGTGAAGGACTGAAAATGAATGGTAAAGTCAATGGTACGGGAATGACGCTCAGCCTTGTTCAGTTCTATATGTTTAAAGGAAACTATGTAGGAGCCTTTACGGCAGTGTCCACATCTCAAGGTAAGTCGAAGCTTGTGATCAATAATCACGTTTCTGCATTAACTGATTAACTGAATAATGCCCTTAACTGGGTAGCTGAGGGGATGGCTTATCACTCGTTCTGGACTTCGCAGAAAGGAGTGGTGCTTATGGATTTATACGAGATAATTGCACTCTGCATATCTGCCGCACGGTTAGTTGTAGATTTGATAAAACTCATGATAGAACATAAGAAAAGCCGTCCTGCATCTGACAAATAAGGAACGGCTTTCTTAGCTAAGTAATTATTCGCCAGAGCGAGTGAGTTACGGTCACTCTCTCGGCTACTTCGTTAAGGACATTATAACATCATTTCATAAAATGTCAAAATATAATCACCTCTCTGGGACTTTTTTCTAGGTTGCCACTCCTTATGCCACTACTTTTCACATCATTTCATATGACTTATAATCATTTATTATAAATCATTGAAAGGATGTGCAGTCATGAAATACCACACACATAAATCCAGATCTTTCAGAATCATTTCTTTGATTCTGTCATTAATTATCATCTTCACTTCCTACTTTTCAAATAATCCATTTTCCAACGTTAAAGCTGCTTCTGTAGTTGATACCGGAAGCATGGGAAATGGTTTCAACTGGACCATTTATTCAGATGGTCTTCTTGAGATTAAGGGAAGCGGAGCTATGCCGGATTATACAATATCCGGTACTCTTACTACGGAGATAACAACTGATATTCCATGGGAAAGCTATCAGACATCCATAACAAAGGTTACGATTCAGTCTGGAATTACCACTATTGGAAATAATGCCTTTGCTGACTGCACAAATCTTACATACGCAAGTATTCCCTCTACCGTTGTGTCTATCGGAGAGAGCGCATTTGCAAGATGTGAGAGTCTTCCTCAGATATCTCTTCCAGATGATCTGACCTATATTGGAGAATATGCATTTGTTTATAACCTGAGTTTGGATAATGTTGTAATACCTGATAAGGTGACAACAGTTGATGAATGTGCTTTCCAGGCATGTAAGGCACTTACATCATTCAAGATTGGAAAAGGAATGACCAAGATTTCACATTCAATGTTCAATTATAGTTCAGCACTTAAAAAAATAACCATTCCCGATAACATAACAGAAATAGAATCCGCTGCATTTATAAATTGTACTGCACTTGAAGCAATCGTGCTTCCGGCATCTGTAACTGATGTTGGTAAACAGGCTTTTTCTTCCTGTACAAGTTTAAAGGAGTTAACTGCTTACAATCCCAATACATATTTCTTTCCTATGAGAACAAATACCTTTTATACAGGAAATTATGATTGCTTAAAAAATAATCATGATGATCTGGTTATTTATGGATATGACAATTCAACAGCCCAGAAGCTGGCAGAGCGAAATGGTATAACATTTAGCAGTCTCGGAACCGCGCCGAGTATAACACCTTCGCCAACTGCAACACCTACACCTACACCAAAACCAACTGCCACACCAACTGCAACGCCTACAGCTACGCCGAAACCAACTTCAGATCCAACATCTACACCGACAACTTCGCCTACTACAGCACCGGAACCATCATCGACAGTTACGCCTTCAGGCTCAGTGACTCCGGGCCAGAATAACGGTAATAGCGGATATCAGGAACCTGACCCGGAAGTTGTGATTGATTATGATTTTCAAAATACTATAGCATATAGAAACTATCATTATGCTGCTATATCAAAGGTTGGGGATTTGTACTGTTGGGGAAAATATACCTGGGGAGATACTGGTGGATTGGGATATTCCGCCAAAAATCCTGAAAGAGTATTACAGGATGTGAAGACAGTAGTTACCAGCTGTTATTCTACTGCTTCTATCACTAAAAATGGTGATTTATACTTTATGGGTTATATTAACAAAAGCAGTCGTCCTACAAAATTTGATGAAAACGTAAAATACGTTACAACTAATGAAAACCAGATTGCTTATATAAAAGAGAATGGTGATCTTTATGTTTTCACTGAGTCAGGCAATAAGAATTTAACTCCTGGAACACCAATTCTTACTAATGTTGAAAAGGTTTATCTGAATGATTTTAATAATGCTGCAGCTATTACAACTTCCGGTGATCTATATTGCTGGGGTGATAATGATTATGGCCAGGTAGGAAATGGTACAAGGAGTGCATCTCCAGTACGTACACCAGCATATATTATGGGTAATGTAAAATCTGCGGCTATATCAAGGTTTAACGGTGCAGCAGTTTTAAAAGATGGAAGTCTTTATACCTGGGGAGACAACCTTAGGGGACAGCTGGGAAATGGAACTACCAGTAAAAATTATTCTCCACAATATATCACAGGAGGAATGAAGGAAGTATCTGTAGATCAGGAAAATACCTTCGCTATTTCCACAAAGGATGAGCTTTGGGGATGGGGAAGTAATTCTTCAGGACAATTATCTTCATCAGAAGATTATAAATTTCTTTACCCAACTCTTATTATCAGTAATGTATTTAAAATATTGACAGGATTTGACAGAGTTTTTGTGCTGTTGAAGGACGGATCTCTTTATGGTGGTGGTTCAAGTGCCTATAACCAGTTGGGACTTGGAAATGATTATAACCGTGGTTTGAATCTGATTATGAGTAACGTAGTGGATGTTTATGCTTCAGATGGAAACGATAAAGGTGGAACCATAGCGGTTAATGCTGACAGAGAGGTATACTTCTGGGGAGATGATAAGAAAAGAGAAACTCCTCCGGCTATAGTAATGAACGAAGCTGCTTTACCTTCAGATGGCCTAAAGCTTGCACCTACACCTAAGGTTAGAATTACTTCACCGGATGATATCTGGAATTTTAAAGAGGCAGATGTTTTAAACATTGTAAACTCACATTCTCCGGCTGGTATAGATTTAAGCTTTTATGAGAGCATGTTTTCACCTGAAGTGGCTGAAGAAGTGAGGGATGCTTATGATGGAACAAAAGACATGTCCCTTGGAATGGCATATAGTGTTCTTATGCTAAAAAATGGCTATTTTAATGTAAACGAATTTGGAGCAAATAAGGTTAAGGATATTCCATTAAACCTTGATAAGAATAGTTCTTATTATGCTTTGAATAATAAACCGGTAACTGTATCTGATCTTATATCACTTATACAGTTATATAGCCTTACTGATGACTATGAGGACGAATATAGTAAAAACCATGTAATAAGCTTAGGTAAACCCTACACGGGTGATGCGTCTGGTAAAAAACAGAAGCTATATAATCTCTATGAGAATGTTAAAGATGAAATAGACAAGAACCGCGGCTGCGTTATTACAATTACCATGGGGGATTATACTAATTCTCTGCTTGCGGTGGATCATCTTGAAACAAAAGATCAGGGCATAATAAAGGTATATGATAGTAAATTAGGCACTGTAAGAAATATGTATTTTGATAAAAGTGCCACGGGTATCACTGATTGGAGTTATAAGTATGAGGATAACACAGGAAATGGTACTGAGGATAAAACTGCTGATTTTAATACAGCAGATCTTTCATATACAACTAATAGCAGGATGATATATTACTGGATGGAGAATAATGGTCTGGTTCACCTGAAGGCTGAGTTTGAAAATGTAATGGATATAACTGAGGCAAGATCTGGTGAGTTTACTTATGAAACACTTTCGGATGGGAATATAAAGCTTCTTAAGTATTATGGTAATGAAAAGCATCTTACCATACCAAGACAGATAGATGGACATACAGTTACAACACTGGAAGGTGGCCTCATTAATAGTCAAAAATTTGTGGAATCGGTATTTGTTCCTAATACTATAACCAAAGTAGATCCTATTATAACAGTCAGCACCTTCACCGGAGCATTTTGCTGGTGTAGTACATTTAAAAAGATAACCTTCGAACAGGGTATGACAAAGATACCTGATTATATGTGTACCTGTATTACATTGAATCAAAAATTTTTTAGTCCTGTTGAAGAGATAAATATCCCTGATTCAGTAAGGGAAATAGGTTATCGTGCCTTTGCAGGCTGCAAATACTGGAAGATAAAACTTCCTGAGAAGCTGGAAATAATAGGTGGAAGAGCATTTGAAAGAAATGGTTCGGTATCAGTATCACTTCCGGAATCATTACTCTGTATAGAGGATCTGGCCTTTAGTCAATGTGAAAATCTTGAAAGAGCATGCTTCTATTCACCGGCTACCTTATTTGAAAGAGATAGTTATGAATATACACCATATATTTTCTCAATGTGTGATAAAGTGACAATCTACGGCTATTCAAATTCAACAGCCGAAGTGTATGCTAACCAGAGGGGTATTCCATTTGTCTCCATCGGAAGCTCTAACAGCAATTATTACAATGGCTTTGAATTTAAGATCGTCGATAATTCCTACGCATCCATTATCAGATATGCTGGAATCGATGAAGAAGTTACCATTCCGAAAGATATACGTGGTTATGCAGTTAAAAAAATGGAGCCGGGAGTGTTTAAGGATAATAACATCGTAAAGGATGTTACTATGTCCAGCTCTGTAAGCATGAGCGGCGTGTTCAGTGAGTACGGAACTGAGTATGGTGCCATGGTCGGAAGCAGTCTTATCAAAGAAATACAATTTGAAGATGGAGTAAATAGTATTCCGGATTATCTCTGTTACAGTAAGGGATGTACAAATGTCATCAAGTCTATAGTACTTCCGAGCAGTGTCCAGAGAATAGGAAAGGCGGCCTTTAAGGGCTGTGAGAATATGACATATATATATGTTCCGGATAGTGTAGTTGATATAGCTGATGATGCATTTGAAAACTGCCCGAACCTTACCATGTATGGTTATTCATATTCATATGCAAGCGAATATGCTGAAAGAAAGGATATAATGTTTATTCCTATTAACAAGGATATAGTCCTCAGGCAGCAGTTTTACAGAGCAAGATATTTGAAGGATTCAAGTAAGACTCCGGTATCTTCCTGGGAGGATTTTATAGATAGCAACACCTGTTGTAACATACTTGCAGAAAGTCTTGATACGGTTTCAGGTCTGGATTACAGTATGAAGACCATTAGTGATATCTGGAAATCTGTTCAGCATTTTGGCGGTTTCGTCCAGAATCCTGTTAGTAATGTCAACGATGTTTATATGGAAGAGCAGGAAATGTACGAAGGTATGATCTTTGCTATCTTTGCTGCAAATTCAAAGAGTCATTCACTGGATATTTCAGTTGCAAAGAATATAAGGGAGATAGTTGATTATCTGAACGATAAAATAGATGACCAGGTTACCTTCTATGCAGAAGGAAATGAGATATCTACCAAACCTAACTGGTATGAGATACCTACTGAAGATCAGGAAAAATATATAGAAAATGCGAAGCAGGCAATAATTAAGAATGATCCTTTACTCAAAAATGCTGATAGATATGCCAAGGTTTCAAAATATACTGGTTATATAATAAAGGCTGGAACCTCCATAAGTGATATGATAAAGAGAGCAGCTACCTATAAGGCCATAATAAATCTTTCTGATGGCTATGCCAATGCTCTAAAAAAGATGGCGGAGCTTTGCCCGGCTGAGAATTCTGCTATGAAAGCGGCATTTAATCATTCGGTAGAGATGATGAATCATGCTCAGACATATTGGGATGATGCCTTTATGGAGACTGTAGGAGTTGATAGTTTTGAATTCATTATGGGAAAGGTCTGGGATGCTGTTCTTAAAAAGGTATTACCGGGTAAATCCTATGTTGTATTCCAGTCCTGGACTGCAGCCTTTGGAGTGAGTACAGCCTATACAAATGTCTGTTTCGGCTCAGGTTCACTTGCAGAGGATTATTACAAGCTCCGGGCATTCCATGAAATGTATGGCGTGGCACTCAGTACCTATTGGGCTTGTAAGGATTCTTATAAGGGCGACCTTAATTATGAAGAAGCAAACAATCTCTGTGCTATGGCTCAGGTAATGTATGACTTCAAAAAATATGACGTCAAGATCGCAAATGATTACATGGATACCTATTATGATTCATATTTTACAAAATCTGTGACAACCTTTAAGAATATATATCATTTTGTAAAAGGAGAGCCTAAGGAAGATAAGGGCAGCATGAAGAAATTCATAGAGTCCATCGGAAATGATCTCGACAGCGTATACTACACTGTCATCACTTCATGGATATTTGATATAGAAGAATTATATCCGTATGATTTTGATCTATATAAGCAGCTTTTGGATTATGACAGGGATAAGCTGCTTTCAACCTTGAGGGTTGCCTGTCCGACTGACGTATATGTTTACGACAGTTCCGGCAAGCTGGCAGCTAAGATAGTTAATAATCTGGGAAGTGTATACGACAACAAGGTTTCCATAGGAGTTTACGAGAATACAAAATATATATTCTTTATGGATGAGTTTACAAATTATCAGGTTAAATGTGTGGGAAATGATACCGGAAAGATGGATGTCACATTTGAAAAACAAAATGATAATGATGTAACAGAACGTATAATTCAGTTCAATGATATACCACTGACAAAGGGAGAAACCTATGTTCCGGAGCAGGATCAGGCTACAGATGAGATAAAGATAAATC
The DNA here is from genome assembly GCA_902795855.1 of uncultured Lachnospiraceae bacterium. Taxonomy (GTDB): domain Bacteria; phylum Bacillota; class Clostridia; order Lachnospirales; family Lachnospiraceae; genus Eubacterium_Q. The sequence goes on along the minus strand of CADBMW010000207.1, from coordinate 7,548 downwards.
ATATGGCAGATGATACTGTAACAGAGGTAATAGAACCTACATATGATACTTCCAATATGGATAAGGCTGATATGCGAAGCGTCAAGGTTAATGACGGTATAGCCATGTGGAATGGTTTATGTGGAAATGAGATAAGTGTACCTAAGGGAGCGGATGTATCTATAAGTCAGACAGTTCCTGTTGGATATGTATTTACAAAATGGAATGTTTTGAAGGGAAGCATTTCCGGAGATTATGCTGCAAAGGAAATCTTTGATTTCAGAGTGACGGATGATGTGGAGCTTGAGTCACAGTATGTGGAGGCACCTAAGGAACCAGAGGAACAACCTTCTGATAATCCTGGTGGTGGAAATTCAGGTGGAAATTCAGGCGGAAAGTCTGGTGGATATACTCCATATGTACCGGGAGGCAAATCTAAGAAAAATACTCCTGCTGCTTCAAAGAAATCAACTGCTGTGAAAGCGGCTCCTCAGGCGGGACCTTCATATACAGTTGGCATGGTAGTCCAGACAAGTGACAGTAAAGGTGTATATAAGGTTTCCAAGGTGTCCGGAAATGTGGTAGAATTAGTCTATGTGAAGCCGGCTAAGAAAACATATAAATCTGTTAATATTCCGGCCAATGTAAAGCTTTCAGATGGAACCACTGCTAAGGTTACATCCATAGCAGCAAATGCATTTAAGGGCATGAAGAAGCTGAAATCAGTAACCATCGGCGCAAGCATTTCATCCATCGGAAAGAGTGCATTCAATGGATGTAAGAATCTGAAAAAAATAACAGTAAAGACAAGCCTGCTGGGAAAGAAATCTGTAGGAAAGAGTGCATTTAAGGAAATAGCTAAAAAAGCTGTATTCAAGTGCCCTAAAAAGAAAAAGGCGTCCTATAAGAAGATATTCAAAAAAGCAGGAGCCCCAAAGAAGGCGAAGTATAAATAATGAATTAATGTCCCATGAAAGATGAGATGTAGGAGGAACGAGCTATGTTAAAAAAGAGACCAAGCAGACTGATATGCTTTTTACTACTTTTATGTTTTATTATCTCTGCCATTCCGTGTTATAATACGGATGCAGCTTCAAAGCCGCCTTCATTTAATGCAGCTTTGACAGATGATAATATGATGAAGCTGCTTAAGGCTTATGACAGTGATGCATATTATTTTGTGTCCAGGACTCGTAAAAAGGGTTCAACCTTTGGCACCTGGATGGCCGGTTCTGAGAATCTGGCAGAAGCGGCTACGGTTACAGTACATGAGGAGTTTCATAAATATACCCATACCTTCTATAAGTTTGACTGGGATACTGGTTTCAGTGACAAGTATTATTTGGGTAAAAAGAAGAATATATATGTTTCTGAAACTAATCTCTTTAAGACAGAAACCGTAACGAAGAATCTTCCAAAGCAGTACAGAACCTTCAGATATGATACATATGTATCTAAAGGATCTTCGGTTTCGGCTAATCAGAATGGTGTATATGGCCTTCTTAATGAATTTTCTGCATATTATTGGGGAATGCATGTTGATTATGCGCTGTATCCGTATTATGATGATAATGTAAAGAGTGGGTCCGGCTGGCATCATTTTGAGAACAGCTATATAAATAACAGAGATGCTTATGCTGAGTTTTATTACTGGACACTTGTTTACCTGGAGTTTGCAAGGGTTAAGAAGCCTAAGGTTTATAAGGATATAATGAATAACAAGAACTATATCATCACCTTTGACAAAATGCAGAAGGCATATGTCAGTCTCATGAAGAAATATGAGAAAAAGCTTGATATAGTAAATAATAAATACTATGGACATAACTTCAATAAGAATCAGTCCTATGGTGGTTACAGAGTACTTATGAGCCAGATAAATTCAAAGAAGTACAAGAAGGTTAGAGAGGCTATCAAAACCAAGGCTAAAAAGTATAAAAAACAGTAACTGTTAATTGGGGAATTAATTTGAGTACACGTAAGAGTTATAAAATCTTTATATTTACGTTTTTTATGATCATGATCAATTACATGGGCAGGGTTCTTGCAACGAGATTATCCCTGCCTGTGTGGCTTGATTCTTTTGGTACGGCGCTTACTGCTTATATCATAGATCCATTTTGTGGAGCGGTAGTAGGTCTGGCCGGAAATCTTATCTATGGAATCAAGGATTCCGTATCTTTATTCTATGGCGTTACCAGTATAGCAATAGGCATAATAGTTGGTATTGCTGCAAGAAAAGGTCTTTTCGAGACTGTATTTGGTACACTGACAGCCAGTGTTATCGTTACTCTTTTTTCAGTATTAATTTCAACACCTATAAATATTCTTACCAACGATGGAATGGTTGGAAATATGTGGGGAGACGGAGTTGTTTCTTATCTTCTGGAGAGAGACATTCATCCATATCTTGCCAGTGCCGTAGGAGAGTTCTATGTGGATTTCCTGGACAAGGTAATAACCATGCTGGCGCTGTTTGTAACCATTAAAATAGTCCGGTTAAGAAGAAATCGCATGACTGCTACGGTTATGATTCCTATTATAATCCTGCCTCTTTTTGCCTTTGGTATCTCCATGCCTGTAAGAGCAGACGAAACTGATGTAAATAACAATAACATTCAGGTGGTTTACAGCAGTGATAATGGTCTTCCCTGTGGTGAGGCAAATGATGTGGCAATGACCAATGACGGTATTCTTTGGGTAGGTACCTATGCTGGTCTTTATCGTTATAACGGCAGTGCTTTTAAATGGATGAGCGATTATGATTCCGTCAGAAATGTTAACTGTCTTTATGTTGATGAAGAGGGACGTCTCTGGATCGGAACAAATGATAATGGATTCTCCATTGCCATAAATGAAAAAGTGACAAATGTTATAGATGAGTCGAAGGGCCTTCCTTCAAATTCCGTAAGATGTATCACTATGTCATCTGATGGAGATTATTATATTGGAACATCATCAAGTCTTCAGATTATGACACTTAATGGAGGACTGGATTTTGTTAAGGAAATACCTGAGATAGTCTATGCTCATAGTATAGATTCTGATGCTGAGGGAAACGTGGCAGCTGTCACCAATGACGGAAAACTGTTTCTTGTTAACTCCGGTGAGATTGTAACTTCTATGGAGTCCAAAAAAGAACAGGAGATATTTACCTGTGCTGCATTTGATTCCTCAGGAATGCTTTATGTGGGAACCTCATCTAACGGTGTCTATTTCTATAAGATTACCGAAAAGGGTCTGGAGATTAAAGGTCATTATTATTGTGGCCAGCTTAGTAACATAAACAGACTTTTCTTTAACGATGAAGGAATCATGTATGTTTGTGCAGATAATGGTATAGGTTATCTGGATGCTCATAATAACTTCCGTTTTATCAATACCGGAAGCTTCAATAATTCCATAGATAATATGACAGTTGATTATCAGGGGAATCTCTGGTTTTCTTCTTCGCGCCTTGGTGTACTAAAGCTCACAGCTTCAGGATTTACAGATATATATCGTTCCGCTGGTATAGAAGGTAAGGTAGTTAACTCCGTAACTATCTGGAAGGATAACCTTTATGTAGGTACTGATAATGGGCTGGATATAATAGATATGCAGCGTAAAAGACAGGTCCAGAATGATCTGACAAAAATGTTTGCTGAAGTAAGAATCAGATGTGTCATAGTTGATTCAAAGGATAATCTATGGATCTGTACCTATGGAAAAGGTCTTTTTATGATTGATAAAGGGGGAAATGTTGAAACCTTTGACAGTATGACTGCCGGCTTTGGAGACTGGTGCAGATCATCTTTTGAACTGTCAGATGGAACCATTGCTGCCAGCTGTGAAACTGGACTTGGTATATTTGAAAATGGTAAGCTGAAAACTCTCTTTAAAAACGAAGAAGGTCTCAGTCAGTCCATGATTCTTTGTATAACTCAGCTTTCGGATGGAAGAGTATTATGTGGTACAGATGGTGATGGAATCGCCATAATAAAGGATGATAAGATCACCGGACACTATACAAATGAAAATGGACTAAGCTCAGATGTTATTCTCAGAATAGTTGAGGATCCGATTGAGCAGGGGGCATATATAGTTACAAGCAATGGGCTTTGCTATATGGATAAAAATGACCATATCAGCTTCCTGAATAAATTTCCTTATTTCAATAATTATGATATCTGGCCTCGTGATGACGGAGAATTATTTGTACTGGGAAGCGCAGGAATATATGTTACTAATAGAGATGAGATAATAAAGGATAAGAATAAAGATAATCCTGAGACTGAAAAGGACAGCGAGGAAGATGATGTGGAATTTGAGCTCCTTGATTCCAAGAGGGGACTTAAGGCTGCACTTACAGCCAATTCCTGGGATTATCTAGACGAAGAAGGAAACCTTTATCTGTCCAGTGATAATGGCGTATTCAAAATGAATCTCAATGATTATGGTGATACAAGAAAATCCTACCGTATGATGATCTCATCAGTCGAACTGGATGGCGAGGCTCATGAGATAGAGCGTGGCGAAACATTCTATGTGGGCAGAGATGTTTCCAAGGTAGAAATCATGCCGGAGGTAGTCAATTATACAACAGCCGATCCTTTTGTGTGTTATTATCTTGAAGGCTTTGATACCAAAGAGACAGTTGTTCCTCAGAGCGAGCTTTCAGGAATTGTATATACCAATATTCCTTCAGGAGAATACAGATTCCATCTTTCAGTTCTTGATAGTAAGAGTCAGAAGGTGTTAGAGGAAGGTATATATATCATCGAAAAGGGAAGTGAGATTCACGATACAAGATGGTTCCACATATATATGCTTTTGGTTGGTATGCTTGCAGTGTCATGGTTCACCTGGTTCATTGCCAGAACCCAGATTCAGCGTACACTGAACTTTCAGAAGAAGGAGCTGGAATATGCCCGTAAACAGGTTCAGATGGGTAATGAAACCATTCTTGCCATTGCTAAAACTGTGGATGCTAAGGACTCTAACACAAGTCAGCATTCCCAGCGTGTTTCGGAATACAGCGTGCTTATAGCAAGAGAGCTGGGCTTTACCGAAGACCAGTGCGAGAACATTAAGCAGGTGGCTCTTCTTCATGATATCGGTAAGATAGGTATTCCTGATAAGGTGCTTAATAAACCGGGAAGACTTACTGATGATGAATATGCCATAATGAAATCTCATGTTACCAGAGGTGCCAAGATTCTGAAGGACTTTACAGTTATCGATCACGTTATCGAGGGTGCTCTTTATCATCATGAGAGATATGACGGAACAGGTTATCCTCAGGGACTTTCCGGTGAGAGTATACCTCTTTACGGAAGGATAATCGGTGTGGCAGATGCATTTGATGCCATGACCGCCAACCGTGTATATCGTAAGAAGCTGGATATTGATTATGTGCTTAATGAGCTGAGAACCTGCAGCGGTACGCAGTTTGATCCAAAGATTGTTGATATCATGCTTAAGCTCATTGACGAAAAGGTTATAGATATAAGCGCCCTGTATGGCGACAAGAAGGAGGACGGCAATGAAGAGAGTTAGAATGGTCGTAGTGATCACTGCCGTTGCTCTGATCGCTTTTTATGCATTGATAAATTATATAGATGTTAAGGACGATAATGGTAACAAGACCATAGTCGTAGGCTTTGTATATGACGGAGATGAAAGTGCTCCATATACTTATAATTTCATAAAGGCAGCCAACAAGCTTAAGGCATATGATTTTAACGGAAATGTTGAAGTTATAGAAAAGTCCAATATCCCTGAAGAAAAGGGTGAAGAGGCAATGAATGAGCTGATAGCTGAGGGCTGTGATGTCATTATAACTACAAGCTATGGTTATCAGATAACAGCAAAGGAAATGGCAAAGAAAAACCCCAATATTCAGTTTTGCGAAGCAACAGGTGATAATGCAAATGAAGATCCTCTGCCAAATTATCATACCTTTATGGGAGAGATATATCAGGGAAGATATGTTACCGGAATCATTGCCGGAATGAAGCTGAAGGAGATGATCAAGGATGGCGTGATATCTAAAGATCAGGCAAAGGTTGGATATATAGGTGCTTTTCCTTATCCTGAGGTTATTTCCGGATATACAGCATTTATACTTGGAGTCAGAAGTGTGGTACCGACGGCTACCATGGATGTTTATTATACCAATACCTGGACAAGCTATTCTCTTGAGAAAAGCTATGCCGAAAAACTGATAGATGAAGGCTGCGTTATCATATCCCAGCATTCGGATACCATAGGTCCGGCAGTGGCTTGTGAGGATGCATCTGAACATGGAAAAACTGTCTATCATGTGGGGTATAACCAGAGTATGACGGATGTAGCACCTACCACCACATTAGTCAGTTCACGAATTGACTGGTCTGTATATATTGTTTCTGCAGTTGAAGCTGTACTTGCCGGTGATGACATAGAGCGGCATGTGGGTGGAAATGTCCATGGAAATGATATCTGTGCAGGCTTTGATAAGGGCTGGGTTAATATCCTTGATATAAATACTCATGTGGCTGCCAAGGGGACTGAAGAGGCTGTGAATGAAGCCATCGAAGCCCTTGAAAAGAGACAACTGACAGTGTTTAAAGGGGACTACATCGGTATAAATCCTGATGACCCTGAGGACAAATATGATCTGAATAAGGGGTATATTGAAAATGAAAATGCATCGGCACCATCATTTCATTATATACTTCGTGATGTTGTGACAGTTCATTAGCATATTTTTAATGCATTATGTATAAAAGTGTGTTACAATATTAGTGATTTTTATGCTATTTTTACGAAAGAGAGGATACATTATTGCAGACTGATATAATAACTGTTTCGAATAATGGAGAAGGAGCAGAAGATGCACTTAATGAATCTACCAGATTTTCAAACTACGTTGGATTAGATGAGAAGCAGGCTTTGAGAATCAGGTTACTGGCTGAGGAAATGATAGGAATGGTAAAGGCCATTTCCGGTGAGTTTACAGGTAAGTTCTGGATTGAAAATACTTCTGATAAAGTATGTCAGCTTCACCTGGTTGCTTCCACAGACATGAATGCTGATAAGAAGAAAGAGTTTATCAATTCTTCTTCAAATAAAAAGAATGCTGCATCTACAGGAGTAATGGGTAAAATCCGCGAGCTGTTTGAAAATAGTCTTTTCAGCATTAATGATATGGCTGATCTTCAGACTGAGTTTGGAGCTGCACCTGTTTTATACGGCTCTATGGGTCTCATGGACGTTGAAACCAGTGTCATGAATTCCTGCATATATCAATGGTCTCTTGAAAAATATCGTCACAGTGTGGAAGAGACTAAGGATTCAAATGAAGGAAGTACAAAGGCCTGGGATGAGCTGGAAAGGTCTATAGTTGCAAGTATTGCTGATGATGTAAAAGTAGGGGTAAAAGGAAACGAAGTAGAACTGGTTATTGAGAAGAAGTATTAAACTGATATAAAGGGTTTTGTAAAAACCTGTGAGGGTTGCTTATGGATCAGAAAAGAGAGGAAAAATACTACAGGCTTCTTGAAAAAATCACTAATCTGACCTGCGTTTATAAGGGATTTAACCGTG